>JBHRQF010000022.1:0-10842 GCA_042645325.1 Campylobacter sp.
TCATAAGATTCAGCGTCTCGTTGCCAAAGCAGTTATTAGACGAACTTGACAACAAAATAAGCGCTCAGGGCTATGCTTCGAGAAGCGAGTTTACTCGTGATCTGATTAGGGAAAAAATAGTAAATGACAGCTGGAAGGACGCAGATGAGGATCTTATCGGCGTTTTGACGCTCATTTATTTGCACCACCAAAACGACCTCGTCGTGAAAATGATGGACATCGAGCACAAGGCGAACCTGCATATCGCCTGCACGACTCACGTCCACGTGGATCACGATAACTGCCTAGAGACTCTGATACTGCGCGGTAAAGCGGGAGCTATCGAGAAATTTTCCGAAAAAATGGGCGGACTAAAAGGGGTTAAATTTGCAAAACTCACCAAGGCCGCCATCCCGCGCTCATAGCGCTTAAAATGCGGGCGGGTCTGATAAGCTCTATCAAATTTGCCCGCAAAAATCTCTTTTTTATCGCGCATTTAGCCCTTTGATGTTAAAATCGCCGAAATTTATCGCTATTTTTATCCTAAGGCTAAAATTTGAAACATATTTCTTTTAAAAATTTCGTCCAAAACGAGGCGAGTTCGGGTATCTTGCTCATACTTGCCGCGATTTTTGCGATGATATTTCAAAACGGCTTTTTAAGCGAATTTTACAACTCCTTTTTGCGTATAAATATGGGCGTGGTTTTTGGCGAATTTAGCCTGCAAAAGCCGCTTATTTTATGGGTAAACGACGGGCTCATGGCGGTTTTTTTCTTTCTTTTGGGGTTGGAGCTAAAGCGCGAGATAGTCGAGGGCGAGATGCGAAATCCCGCTCAGATAGTGCTACCTATCGTGGGTGCGGCCGGCGGCATCGTCATGCCTGCGCTCGTTTTTTACGCGTTTAACCACGCCGATGCTTTCGCGCTAAAAGGCTGGGCGATCCCGACCGCAACGGACACGGCGTTTGCGCTGGGGCTTATCATGATCCTTGGCAAAAGAGTGCCGGCGAGTCTTAAAATTTTCCTCGTGACGCTCTCTATCATCGACGACGTTTGCGCGATTTTGATAATGGCGATATTTTACAGCGGACATCTCTCGGCAGTATCGTTTATGGTTGCCGGAGCGGCTACTTTGGGGCTTTTAGCCTTAAATTTAGCCGGCGTAAATAAAAAAGCCTGCTACGTGATTTTGGGCATCATCCTTTGGGTGAGCGTGCTAAAATCAGGCGTGCATGCGACGCTAGCTGGCGTCGTGGCGGCATTTTTTATACCGCTTAAGGCAAAGGACGGCGAGGGCTCGATGCTAAAGCAGATCGAGCACGACCTGCACGTTTACGTCGCATTTTTCGTGCTGCCGGTGTTTGCCTTCGTAAATGCCGGCATCTCGCTAAAAGGTATCGGACTGGAGCAGATTTTTCACCCCGTGTCGCTAGGCGTCATACTGGGGCTGTTTGCGGGCAAGCAGCTAGGGGTGTTTGGATTTTGCTTTCTTGCGATTAAATTTAAGCTCGCAAAGCTACCGAAATACTGCAATCTAGCTCAGTTTTACGGCCTTTGCGTACTCACAGGCATCGGCTTTACGATGAGTCTTTTTATAAATTCGCTATCCTATCACGACACGTACGAGTTTGCGTACGCCGATAAGCTTGCGGTGCTAATCGCGTCGCTGATCTCGGGCGCGACGGGCTATGCGATGCTCTACTGGGCCGGGCGACACAGGATAATGAAGTGCGTGGAGTAGAAAAATGATGATATTTCATAAAAATTTTCTCGCAGACGAGCTTGCGAAGTGGCGAGAGGATGGGCTGATAAGCGACGAGGCGGCGCGCAAGATAGCGGCTAGATACGATATAGATTTATCGGGCACAAACGAGCGGCGAAGCTTTATTTTAAAGCTCGTAGCGTATCTGTTTTTGGCGCTTTCGCTATTTACTTTGGTCGGCGCAAACTGGGAGGAGCTGCCGCGCGCCGTGAGGCTAATCATCGTGCTTGGCATACTTGCGGCGGTAAATTTTAGCGGAGTTTTGGCGCAGAAAAACGGCAAAGAGACGCAGGCTACGACGCTGTTTTTCCTAGGTAACTTTTGCTACGGCGCGGCGATCGTTTTAGTCGCGCAAATTTACCATCTAGGCGAGCATATGCCTAACGGCGTGCTGCTGTGGGCGGTCGGAGCTTTGGCGCTTGGGCTTGCGACGCGTAAATCCATCATCACGCTTCAGGCTCTTATTTTGGGGCTTATTTGGTTTTTGATGGAGTTTGAGTTTAGCGGCGTTTCTCACGGATTTTTGCTCTTTATCGTAGCTAGTGCGGCTATGCTTTGGCGCGATGATTCGAGGCTGCTTACGGGCGCGCTTTTTGCGAGCGTGTTTGCTTATGTCGTCTCTTTCGTGCTTTACGAGAGGTATTTTCTAGCTGATTTGCGCGTGGACGACGCGCTTTACGGCGTTCATTTTTTTGCGCTTAGCTACTGCTTGCTCGCCGTTTGCGCTTCGTTTTTGCTTGAGAGGGCGGGCAAATTTGAACTCGCGTTTTACCTTAAAAACATCGGTATCGTCTGCGGCGCGGGCATTTTGTGCTTTGATATGTCGCTTTACGAGGACTTGCATTTTTCGCGTCCGTGGTCTTACGGCACCCAGAACTATGAGAATGTTTTAAACGGCGTTACATTTTTAAAAAGCGTGTTTGGAGCGCTGTTTGTGGCTTTTTGCGGGGCCTCTTTGGGGCTTGCGTTTTACTTTAAAAAGTATGCCGCCGCAACAGTCGGAGTGCTTTTGGTCGCGCTGCCTTTTATCTTAGACGCGTTTGCGGGCTACGAGGAGGGCGTGTTTTCGCTCATCGGCGTTTGCGTCGCGGTCGCTCTCATCAAGCAAAATAATATGAAATTTGGCATCGCGCTCATCTTTTGGGTGGCGTTCGTGCGATATGTCGATCTGGTTGGCGATTACGTCAGTGCTAGCGCGCTGTTTTTGGTGTTTGCGCTGGTCGTGCTCGGCGTGTCTAAGTTCTCTAAAAAAAGGAGCGCGAGATGAAACTAAAGCTGATTTTTGCCGCCGCGGTATTTCAAATTTTAGCCGTGATCGCGATGCTTGCGTATGCGTATGCGCCGATATATTTTGGCAAAGAGGTCTTGTTGCAAACTACGCTTTACGATCCGCGCGATATGTTTCGCGGCGACTATGTGCGTCTTAGCTACGGCTTTGCGGGCGTTTATGAGCTGGACAAAAGAGACTCGAATTTAAGCAAAAGGCAGCAGCTGCACGGCGCTAAAATTTACGCTATCTTAAAGCAGGACAAAGACGGTAGGTATAAATTTGATAAATATAGCTTCGAGCGGCCTAGTGGCGGGACGTTTTTAGCTGGCAGGGTTGATTATAATACCGCAAATTTCGGCATCGAGGCCTTTTTCATGCCGCCTAAAAAGGCGCAGCAGATGGAGCGAGATATGATGGAGTTTAACGCCACCGCCGTCATCAGCGTGATGGATAACGGCAAAGCTCGCATCAAAGATATCGTGCTGGAAAAACCAAGCGCGGGCGAGTCTCGCGGACATTAAATTTATCGGCAAAGAGGGCTAAATTTGACTAGACTTACCCGAACTCAAATTTAGCCCGAGTCGTCAAATTTAACGCGACTCAAATTTGAGTCAAATTTTAACTCCTCGCCGCTATCATAAAAATCTCAAAGTATAAACAAAACGCAACGAAATAATATCCGCAAGGTATGAAACTAAAGCGGGATTTTAACATCTAAGAGTATAATAACCCCAAAAAATCGCTAAGGAGAAACAAAATGTGTAAAGATTGCGGATGCTCGCTGGGCGGGCACGACCACGCTCATACTCACGCCGATGGCACGACACACTCGCACGCTCACGATCACGGCGTCGAGCACGGACACGGCGCGGCTCACGAGCATAGTCACGGCCATGCGCACCCGGCGCTAAACGAGAGCAAAACGGTCGAAGTGATAACTAAAATTTTATCGCAAAATGATGAAGAGGCCGCGCACAACCGCGCTCATTTGGACGAGCACGGGATTTTATGCGTAAATCTCATGAGTAGCCCCGGTAGCGGCAAAACTACGCTTCTTGAAGCTACAATAAAAAGCGGTAAATTTAAAATCGGCGTCGTCGAGGGCGATCTAGAGACCAACCAAGACGCCGACCGCATAATAAAAGCCGGCGGCAAAGCCCATCAGATCACGACTGGGCAGGCATGTCATCTGGATGCCTTTATGGTGCACGAGGGGCTTCATCATCTGCCGCTAGAGGGCCTTGATATAGTTTTCGTTGAAAACGTCGGCAACCTCGTATGCCCCGCTAGCTACGACGTGGGCTCGCACTTTAACGTCGTGCTGCTCTCGGTACCTGAAGGCGACGACAAGGTAGCTAAATACCCAGTCATGTTTCGCGCCGCCGATCTTATCGTGATAACCAAAACTTCGCTGTTGCCGCATTTTGAATTTGACGTTAAAAAAGTCGTCAAAGAGGCTCGCAAACTAAATCCAAAGGTCGATGTTATCGAGCTTGACGCAAAAACGGGCGAGGGTATGGAGAAGTGGCTAAATTTCTTAAGATTTAAAAAAGAGCTAAGATAATGTGCCTCTCAATCCCGTCAAAAGTGGTCGCGATCGACGAAGATAACGTCGCTACCGTAGATACGCTAGGTGTGAGTCGCCGCGTAAGCCTCGATCTCATCGCCGAGCCCGTATCCGTGGGCGAATACGTGCTCATCCACGTCGGCTACGCGATGGAGAAAATCGATACGAAATTTGCGCTAGAAAGCATCGAAATCTACCGCCAAATCGCCAAAGATATGCAAAGCGGACAAATAAGCACCGACGAAGGCGACGCGGGGCTAGGCGCCATGCAAGCGGCGGCAAACGAGCCAAACGCAAAGGAAAAAGCGTGAATCTAATCAATGATTTTCGCGATAAAGAGCTCATTTTAGCGCTTTCAAAACTCATCAAAAAAGAGAGCGTAAAACCGCTAAATATCATGGAAATTTGCGGCGGACACACACACTCGATCATGAAATTCGGCCTGCCTCAGCTAGTGGGCGAGCACATAAATTTCGTCCACGGCCCCGGCTGTCCCGTCTGCGTGATGCCAAGGAGCCGCATAGACGAGGCGATCAAGCTAGCCCAGATGCCCAGCACTATCCTGTGCACTCTAGCCGATATGCTGCGGGTCCCGGGCTCCTCGACTAGCCTGCAAAAGCTGCGCGGCGAGGGTTGCGACATCAGAGCGCTATATAGCCCGCTAGACTGTATCAAGATCGCGCGCGAAAATCCCGAAAAGAGCGTGATATTTTTTGCGATCGGGTTTGAGACGACGACGCCTATGAGCGCAAATTTAGTCCAAAAGACGCTAGAACTCGGGCTAAAAAATCTATTTTTCCATATAAATCACGTTACGGTCCCGGCACCCGTGCGAGCTATCCTAAACGATGAAGACGTCAAGATCGACGCGTTTTTGGGACCTAGCCACGTGAGCGTGATCACGGGGTACGGCATCTACGAGAGTATCGCGGCGGAGTATAAAAAACCTATCGCGGTTAGCGGATTTGAGCCGCTTGATCTGATGGACGGCATCCTAAACCTCGTCCGCCAGCAAAACGCAGGCACGCACGAGGTCTATAACGAATACGCAAGAGTCGTCACGCGCGAGGGCAATCAAAAAGCAAAGGCGTTCATAGAGGAGTTTTTCGAGCCATGTGACTTCTCGTGGCGCGGTCTTGGCGTTATCGCGCAAAGCGGTATGAAGCTGCGCTCCGAGTACGCGAAGCTTGACGCGAGGGTCAAATTTGACTGTAGCGTCCAAAGCAAAGGCGAGAGCAAGGCCTGTATCTGCCCTGAAATTTTACGCGGGCGAGCAAAGCCTTTTGACTGCAAAATTTTCGCCAAAGCCTGTACGCCAAAAACTCCCGTGGGCTCGTGCATGGTCTCTAGCGAGGGCGCATGTGCGGCATACTACAAATACGGCGACGTCAAAAGTGCGGGCTAATAGGAGGCAAATTTGAGCAAGATAATGCTAAGCCACGGCGGCGGCGGCGAGGAGATGAACTCGCTCATAAACGAGACGATTTTTAGGATATTTGATAACGAAATTTTGCGCGAGAGCAACGACAGCGCGATACTAAATTTCAGCGATTTTTGCGCGGACAAAGATGCTGGCGACTCGGCAAATTTGACGCCAAAATTTAACGGCAAACTAGCCTTTAGCACCGATAGTTTCGTGGTTACGCCGATATTTTTTAACGGCGGCGACATCGGCAAGATCGCCGCATGCGGTACCATAAACGACCTAGCTATGGTGGGTGCTGAGGCAAAGTACCTAAGCTGCGCGCTAATAGTCGAAGAGGGGCTGGAGATAACCGAGCTAGAGCGCGTGCTGGGCTCGCTAGCTGCGGTCGCTCGCGAAAACGGCGTGCGCATCGTTTGCGGCGATACGAAGGTCGTACCGCGCGGCAAATGCGATAAAATTTTTATTAACACGAGCGGCATCGGCGAGATCGTCTGCGAGGGCGTGGAGCTAAAAAGCCTGCGCGCCGGCGCCAAAATCCTGATCTCTGGCGACGTGGGTAGGCACGGCGCGGTGGTGCTGGCTAGCCGCGAGGAGCTTGATCTGCAAAGCGAGCTAAAAAGCGACTGCAAAGCGCTAGTAGGCGCGGTGAAGGCGCTAGTAGAAGGCGGCGTGAAGCCCCTTTGTATGCGCGACGCGACGCGCGGCGGACTCTCGGCTGTGCTAAACGAATGGGCGAAATTTAGCGGCCTAGACATCCTCGTGCGCGAGGAAGATATCAAGGTCAGCGACGAAGTGACGGGTGTTTGCGAGCTATTTGGCTTTGAGCCCTACGAGCTAGCTAACGAGGGTACGTTCGTGCTAGCCGTAGATGAAAAAGACGAGGCGCGCGCGCTTGAGATTTTGCGCAAATTTGACGCTAACGCAGCCTCGATCGGCGAGATTTTAGGTACCGCGAACGGTCGCGTCATCCTGCAAAACGCATACGGCTCGAAGCGCTTTTTAGAAGCGCCAAAAGGCGAGCTGTTGCCTCGAATATGCTAGGCGCGGCAATGGATAGATCAAATTTAAGTGCGCAATATTTTTGGGCTTGTACGGCACGAGAGCGGGCTAGTAAAATTTATCAAATTTACGTCTTGAGTGTGTCCGTGCAAATAAAATTCGCTACGTCCACAAGCGAGGCAAATCGATGCATGAACTAAGTATAGTGCAAAGTCTAGTCGCGCTTTGCGAAAAAAACGTCGCCGCAAACGGCGCAAAAGAGGTCGTGCGCCTCGAGGTGCGTATCGGGCGGCTAAGCGGCGTCGAGCCTCACTATCTGCAAAGCGCGTTTGAAGTCTATAAAACCGGCACGGTCTGCGAAAATGCCGAACTTTTAATCACCTTGCAAAACGTCGCCGTGGAGTGCAAAAGCTGCGGTTTTAGCGGCGAGCTTAGCGAAAACGACTTCACGTGTCCTGTTTGTGGCTCGCAGGAGCTTGATGTCACGGGCGGCGAGGATATGCACCTTATGCGCCTTGAGATGCGGTGATTTTGCCGCAAATTTTAGCTCAAATTCGCTGCTTAAATTTGAGCCGATTTTTAAATTTTACCTCCAAAAACGCGGCGAATTTAACAAACCCTATTTGTTTGCCCTCTTAAAACGCGCCTAGATAAATTTAAAAGGAAGCCTGATGTCCAAATACTCATTTCAAACCATAGAGCAAATGCTGCTAAAATGCGTATCCAAGGGCGGCGAGCCGGAGCTTAGCTTTCGACTGCGCGGCGCAGAGTACATGATCATCGCCTATGCGCATCGCTGTTCGTTTCAAAGATGCGCGGACGAATCCGGCGCAAACTCGAGCGGCGAGCGGTATTTCGCCACGCTGCAAGAACTCTACGCCGCGCCGCAGATAGACGGACGCTCGCTAGAGGAGCTTTGGGATGAGGCGGATGAATTTTACTGTCCTAATTTTGAGCCGTGAGATTGCAAGATTTGTGCGGACGGGCAAACGCGCGGGTAAATTTGAACTAAATAATATAAATGGGTTCTGCTTGGGATTATAGCGCGAAAGAGCGTGGCACGGGCGGTAAATTTAGCGCGGAATTTGATGGTCTCGACCTAGCCATGGGCGCGCCGAGTTTGGGCGAGCTACGGCTTTACGCGAGCGCCGAGGCGCAGGATTTAAATTTGAAGCGCAAAGAAAGCTAGAGCGAGAGCAAAAACGTAAAATTTAGCCAAAGCGGCGAGATTGAGCAAATTTTACTTAGCGAGCAGGCTACGGCGTGTTTTACGTTTTCGGACGATTCGCGGTTTTTGGCATTTGCTGAGTGGACGGCTGATAAAATGCAGCTCGTAAAGGTGCTGCGGCTAGCGGACATGAGTATAAAAACCGTTGACGGGCTCCAAAGAGTCGCGGAGTTTTTGTCTTTTAGGGACGGTTTGCCGGGTATTTTGGACTCGCCGATTTTTATGCCCGAAAGCTTTTGGGTGGACGTTCGCGAGCTTTTTGACGATGAGATCAAAAGCTAAATTTGATGCCGCAAAACGCCCGAGCCGCTAGCGGTAAAATTTAAAACGCAAGCAAATTTAATAAAAATCGTAGTCCCGGCAAGACGGCGCCAAACGCCAAAACCCGCCGTGAATTTACAAGAAATGTGCAAAATCTACGGTCGGCGCGCTAATTTTTAGTGCCGTTTTTGCCCTGAGAGAGTTTAGCGCGTCTGCGTACTAGATCTACGCCGGGTTATCTTGCTAGCTTTGGCGCCGTTTTTATCAAATTTGACTCGGAGGCGATTTTGGCTTTGCGGCACCAAATATAGCAGCGATATTTGGCGTTTTACTCGCAGCTTTAACGGCCTATAAAGATTACGAATTTATGAAAATTCGCAGCGAGCCTAGGATATTTTAATGGCGAAATTTTTGCCATGCGGTCATTGACGCTGCGATTTTGGGCTTTATTTTTGACTCCGTTTTTGGCCGCATTTAAGTATAGCGCTCACGCTTGTCGTTCAGAATTGATTAAAATTGCCGATACCCAGCGAACGCCTTGCACAGCCAAGCGGCGCGGGGTATCAAATTCGGCTTAATTTAACCCGCAAACTAGCGTAGCAGACGCTTGCGATCGTCAAATTTACTCAAATATCAAAAACGGCGCTTCAAGTACGTTTCTGATTATCTTAAACGGCGAGAGTAGCGCGTCTTGCAGGATTTGCGTCGAGTACTGCGGCTTTTGTAGCGTTCCGCGCACCTTGATGACGGTCGAGAGGGTGCGGTCTTTGCCCAGCACGATCTGATTTATGAGCGGAATCTTGTCTATGATGGAGCTGGCGTCCTTTAGTAGCTTTAGCTCTAGATCCACGTCGATCTCTTTGGTTGCGAGATTTATCGTACCGTGACCGCCGATATCCGCACTCGAGCTCTCTAGCTCGATGGCTAGAAACTTTAGCACATCTCCCTTTTTCTCAAATAAAATTTTGCCAAATTTCACGGGATACCCGTCCGCGCCGAAGTCCGGCGTCTTAAACACGAGCAGGGAGGGTACTGAGTTTAAAAACGTGAGAAGCTGGTTGTAAAACGTATAGTCTTTTAACGTGGCGCCGATTAACCTTACTTCGCCCTTAAAATCATCGGTGCTAGCCCCTAAAACGCGCATTTTAAAGCTACCGCCCTCAAAGCTTTTGATGTTAAAAATCGAGTTGATAAACTCGCCTCTGATGTCGTTTGCCCACATTTCAAATTTTTTGTCCAATTTTATGAGCGAAAAGTTGCCGCGAGCGGGCTTAGCGTCAAATCTCACCGTCCCGCCCACACTTTGGCCGCTATATGCTAGCAGATCTAGAGTCGCGTTAAAATCGTTTAAAACGAGCTTTGAGCCCTTGGCTTCAAACTCGATGTCGGCTTCCTTATCGGTCATGTTTTCGTCGCCGCTAAGCACAAGATCGAGCTCTTTTATAAAAAGCTCCGTCTTGCCTCCCGCGATTTTGAAATTTAGCCCGCCGCTTTTGCTCTTGCCCGTTGCACCCTTGGCGTTTATGTCGATCACAAAGCTATCCGCGTCATAGGGCGAGCCGTCTTTTTTAAACAGCGGCGTTTCAAATTTAACGTCGTTAGCTTCTATGCTAAGATTTTCAAAATCTTTGGTTTTTATATTTACGCCGCCTTCAGAGATTTGTAGGCTTTTTAGCAGCGGCGAGTAGGGCAGCAGATCGCGCGCATCGGGTAAATTTATCTCGTTTTGCGCGCCGAATTTTAAACCCACGGCGGCGGGCGAAGCGATATCTAGCTTCGTATCCTTGCCGCTAAAATCAAGCCTAGCCGCAAACGGCATCGTGCCCAGCTTTAAAATTTCGCTCTTGCCGAAGGCTAAATTTAGCCCCTTTAGCGTGCCGTTTATGTCGCCTGTGAGCTTGCCTAGATCAAGGTCTACCGCCGCGTCCGCGCTAAAAAAGTCCATCCCCGTATTTTTCGCGTTTACCTTTAGCTTGTCGTTTAAAAGCTCGACGTCTGCGGTATCTACATTAAATTTAGCTCCCGCGATCATGGTCTGTCCGCCCGTGACTTTAAATTTACCCTTAGGCGTCACCTCTAGCGGGTCAAATTTGATATCAAGCACGAGTTTACCGTCCGTTTTACCGCTTAGCTGCTCAACGGGAACCTCGATGTCGTAGGCTTTTAGTATGGAGTTTACGCTTTTGTCGTAGAGAGCCGAGGTTTGCAGATTTAGCGTGAGCCCGGCGCCTTTTTCCTCGAAAATTTTATATATTTCAAGATTGCTTCCGTTTAGATTTTTGTCCTGCCATTTTGGGTTTTTTAGCGTGAAAAATAGCGAGCCTTTCTTTAGCTCGACATCGACCCCTTC
>JBHRQF010000023.1:0-10831 GCA_042645325.1 Campylobacter sp.
TTTTATATTTGCGCGGCTTATGCCGTAAATTTGCGAGCAAAATTTGCAAATTGGGTGGTGAAAGCTTACGAAAAAATACTAATTCCGGTTTTAAATTTTAAAAGCGAATTCGGTGATGTCATTGAAAGCAAATTTTAAAGCGGTAACCCGCAAAATGCCGAAATTTAGGACGATTCGCGGGCCAAAAATCCTACTGCGCGCTATAGCTTGAGAGCATATCAAAAGTAGGCGCAAAAAAGAGCGCTCCGGTCATCGCCGTACTAAAATCAAGCAATCTATCGGAGTTGCCGCGCGGTTCGCCTATAAACATCTTTTTTAGCATAGCTTCAACCGTCGAAAATGTGCTAGCATATGCGATAAAGTACGTTCCCGTCACACTTCCCTCGACAAAAGGCATATTTCCTCGCACGACTTTTTTATCGTCGCCCACGTTTGCCGCGGCGGAGTGCGAGTTGCTTGGCTTTTCATCCTCGCTCATCTCGATATCGTAAGCTTTTGAGCGACCGATGACCTTTTCTTGCTCGCTCACGCTAGTCGCGTTCCACTCTCTCATTTTGTGTTTATATTTTTGTACGAATACGTAGCTGCCGCCCTTAAATTTTTTATCCTCATCGCCGACTTTAGCAAAATAATCTCGGTCTTCGCCGTTTGGATTTTCAGTACCGTCAACAAATCCAATAATCGCTCTGCCGTCGTGGTATTTAAAGCCTTGAGTTTCATCAGCAAGCTTGGCAAATTTAAAAAGCTCGGCCTTTATATTTTGCGCCATATCAAAACAGTCCGCCGCGTCTAACGCCCTAATATGCACATGGATATCGCCCGCAGTGCTCACGGCTTCGTGTTTATCGCCTTTGATGGCTTTAAAATTTACAAGTTCCTTTGGCAACGGTTTGGGTAAGTCCAACTTTAGCCACGCGTCGTGTCCGACGGCGATAACGCAGTTTACGTTCGCCTCTGCGCCAAACCTTACTTTTGCCGTCTTATTTAGATTTACCACCAAAGCGCAAATCCTCTCAAAGCCCTTTTTACAGGCGTTTTCGTCGTCGCTTAACAGCCAAGTTTGAAAGACGGTGTTATTGCCCGGCGTCTGCGTTACTTCTTGCGAATTTATTTGCATTTTTTCTCCTTAAATTAATATTTTAAAATTGATTTATAAGATTTTACGACTTAAATTCTAATATTTTATAAATATAAGCTTAAATAAGCAAGAAAATTGACTTATTTGCAAATTAAAAAACGATATATTTCGGTAAATTTTAGTGACTGGGATTAAATTCAATTTAATATTAAATTACTAGTTAAGGATAAATTTTAGAGCGGTAAATTTGACATTTTGGTAGCAGGATACAAAATCATTAAACTTCGTAAATAAATTTACATTCTGGTTTGCGCCTCTCAAACATAGCCGACCTGGCTCACCGTGCGCTGATTTTGTTCGTCTAGGATAAGCGCATATTCGCTGCCTTGGGCATTTTGGATGAGTTCTGGATAGAGCTTTTTGCGTAGTTTATACACAAAGCTTCGTATCGCGTCGGCGGTGCAGCTACCCTCCTGCCAGACGCACGCCTCTATCATCTCAAAGCTCACGACGCGTCCCTGATTTTTTAGGAAAAGATGGAGTAAATTTTGCTCTTTTTTCGTTAACGCCACGGGCTCGCCGCCCTTTGTTAGCTGCCTACTAAAGGCGTTAAATTTAAAGCCGTTTTTTAGATCGACCTCCGCAAAATCGTTTTTAAATTTATTCGCCGCAAAGCTCATTTGCATGATTAGCTCGCGCTTTTCAAACGGCTTTTTTAGCACGCCAAAGCTACCTAGCTCTATCGCGCTAAGCACGTTTTCGTCGTTACCGTATGCAGTAAGAAATATAATAGGCACGTCTTTATCCAGCCCCCTGATGCGAGCCGCCATCTCAAGCCCGTTCATATGCGGCATGTTGATATCAGAAAGCACCAAATTTACGTCCTTTGCTTCAAAAACTTCCAGCGCTTCTTTGGCGTTTGCGCAGGCGTAAACCTCGCTCACGTAGTTTTCGACCGATATTTTGATACTTTCGCACAGGCTCTCGTCATCCTCGACGATGAGCAAATTTACGCCGTTTAAGATATTTTTTATTTTGCTATACACGCTAGCCTCGTTTCTTGCTTGTCTTTCTTAAGTTTGCAAACTAATTTTTAAATTTACCGCCTTGTCTAAATTTCGCCTAAAAATAGCGTAAATTTAGTCGGATTCGCCGCACTTTCAAGCTCCAGCGAGCCGCCTAGCTTTTTTACGGCAAGCTCTCTAGCTACGTTTAGCCCCGTGCCCGTACCTATATTTTTCGTCGTAAAAAACGGCTCGAAAATTTTATCGCTATCCACCTTGACTCCGCCGCCATTATCGCTCACGCTCACGCAAAATAGCTCGCCCGCTCTCTTTAGCTCGATCAAAATTTGCGGCGTTTCGCATCCGCTTTCAACTAGCGCGTCCTTAGCGTTTGAGAGCAAGGATAGCAAGATCTGCCTCACGTAGCTAGCGACGCTTTTTAGCTCGTATTTTCCGCTCTCGTGAGCAAATTTTAGCTCTATGCCGTGAGAGTTTAGCTCGGGCCGCACTATCAAAATAAGCTCGTTTATGATATTAACGAGATTAAATTTCGCCGCCGCCTCGCCGCTCGCATAAAAATTTCTAAACGCCTTTATCGTTTCGTCCATGAGCCTTAGGCTCTTTTTGCAGGCTGCGATTTGAGCCGGTATGCGCTCAAATTCGCCCTCGCGCGCGCACTCCTCGATATTATCCAGATACAGCCCCATCGCGCTTAGAGGCTGACGCTGCTGATGCGAGATGGAGTTTATCATCTCGCCTACCAGCGCGGTTTTGGCGTGAACTAGCACCGAGCGCCTATGCTCAAGCTCTTTTTTTTCGAGCTCTTTTTCGTGCGTGACGTCGGTGACCGCGAGGATAAATCCGTCAAATTTCACTCCGCCCTCAAGCACGTTTGAAACGTTTAGCCTGTAGCTTTTTTGGTTCTTTTTTACTATAAAATCGCTCGAGTTTAGCGGGCTATTTTTGAGATTTTTAAAGCTCTTTAGCTCGCCGAGCTCCTGCGCCGCAGCGATCATCTCGTCAAATTTCGCTCCGTAAAAAACCTTGGGCGCCAGAGCGAAAATCCGCTCAAATTTTTTATTTATAAATTTTATGGCGCCATTTTTGTCCGCGTACAAAAGCCCCAAATTTAGCGTCTTAGCAAAGGCTCGCGCGACCTCGCTAGGCCCGCTTGCGTTACTCTTTATAGCCCGCGATGTCAAGCCCAAAGCCCTTTAATGCGACGAAATCTTTGTTTTTATTCGCGCTTAAAAGCTCGATCCGGCTGACGCCTAGCTTGTGTAAAATTTGCGCGCCGATACCGTAATCCTTGACCTGTCCGCCGCACTTCTCCTCGCCTTGTAAAAACATCGCGACGCCGCCGTTTTTGGATAGATACTCAAGCGAGTCTCGCAAGTCGTCAAATTTATCCGAGCATAGCAGCTCCACGTCGCTTGAAATTTGATGAAATTTGACCGCGGTTTTATCCTTTATCTCGCCGAAAACAAAGGCATAGTGTCGCTCGCCCTTGTGATCTAGGATCTCGCATTTTAGGGCGTCAAAGCCAGCTATCTTAGCCTCGCTTTTTTCTTTTATCTCGATTAGGCTTTCGTGTTTTAGACGGTACTGCACGAGCTCGGAGACCGAGACCATATTTAGCCCGAATTTCTCGCAAAACGCCTCTAGATCAGATCTGCGAGCCATATTTCCGTCCTCTTTTACGATCTCGCAGATGACGGCTGCTTGCGTTAGGCCGGCAAGCTTGCATAGATCCACCGAGCCTTCGGTGTGTCCCGTGCGGCTTAGCACGCCGCCTTTTTTAGCGATGAGCGGAAAAATATGCCCCGGCCGCACAAAGTCCTCGGGCTTTGACATCGGATCGGCTGCCAGGCGGATCGTGACGTCGCGCTCGTAGGCGCTCACGCCCGTGGTCGTGTTTTTGGCGTCTATGGTGACGGTAAACGCCGTCTCGTGGCAGGATGTGTTTTTATCCACCATCAAATTTAGATCGAGGCGACGCGCGATCTCCTCGTTTAGCGCGAGGCACAGCACGCCTTTTGCGTGAGTTATGGCGAAATTTACCTTTTGCGTGTCGCTAAAGGTCGCCGCAAATACCAGATCACCCTCGTTTTCGCGGTCTTCATCATCGACCATGACGACCATTTTGCCGTTTTTTATATCGTTTATGGCCTGCTCTACTCTATCCATCGTTATTCCTTGTTTAAAAATTTAGGGTAATTATACATTTTTAGCTTTGAATTTAGGCTTTTGCGCGGGCCTTGCTTGAGATTTTACGGACTTTTTGCCGCGTCTAACTGCGACGCGAACGGACTTTGGTTAAATTTAAACGAAGCGACCAAGCTTGTAAGTTTTTGTTTAATTTTTACGGATTTATCAAATTTGAACGATTTTGGGCATAACCCGCACCTTGAAAATGCTAAAGGTTAAATTTGGCGATGTAGTAATATGAGCGAGGCAAATTTTGTGCGTCGTTGTTTTGGTTAAATTTGCCAAACCTTAAAATGGTGCGCGATACGATTTGGGTCGTTTTTCATCGCGGCGACTAAATTTGATCAAACTCGCCGCCGATCGCGTACTATTTTGGAGCAAATTTGCCGACATCAAAAACACAGATGTCTGCCTGACGCTATGCGAGCAGCAGATTATTTTGACGCCATACCTCGCGCCTTGCCTGCAGGTTTTATCACCAGCACTCAGACCAGTAACTACGGTCGCGATGCCAGCAACCTATTTTTTCAAACAACCGCAAACGTTTTTAAATAGCCGGTTTTCTAATTTGGTAAATTTTGTATCCATCGAATTTAACGGTCGTTTTCTTGCATTTTGTATTTGTGACAAAGACGGAAGCATTTAAATTTGATAAATTTTACTGCTTTGGCTTGATTTGATATTTTGCGCCGAGCCTCGCAAATTCTTTAGCGAAAAATGCGTTTAGATCGCGCAAGCTGTCGTCGTTCATTTGGATGAGTTTTAGGCGGTTTTTCTTGTAAATTTTGATTTTTTTGCTTTTTCTTTTTAAATATTGCGGCGTCTCAAGTCCCCAAAATTCGATATAAATTTCGCTTTGCGTCAAATAAAAATCGCTAATAACGCGCTCTTTGGTCGGCACCTTTTTCTCGTAGATAAACTCTATGCCGCGGTAAAATA
This sequence comes from Campylobacter sp., assembly GCA_042645325.1. Taxonomy (GTDB): domain Bacteria; phylum Campylobacterota; class Campylobacteria; order Campylobacterales; family Campylobacteraceae; genus Campylobacter_A. The sequence continues at coordinate 5,230 of JBHRQF010000023.1, forward strand.
GCCAATTTGCCACGATGAGTTCGGCACGGCTTTTTACCGTATCGCCGCTATCGCTTTTGTATCTAGTTTGCTTGATTTTTTGCTTTTTAAATAGCTTTAAAGCCAGCAAAACGATTACGATCAGCAACAAAATGATTAAAATTTTAGATACGTCAAAGCTCATAAATAATTTTCTTTAATTCAAAATTTTTGATTTTTTGGAGTAAGTGAAGGATAAATTTAGATTTGGTTGCGGAGGACGGACTTGAACCGCCGACCTTCGGGTTATGAGCCCGACGAGCTACCACTGCTCTACTCCGCGATGAAATTTGAGTGGATGGGGTAAGAGGATTCGAACCTCTGGATGATTGGACCAAAACCAATTGCCTTACCGCTTGGCGATACCCCAGTCTGTAAAAAGAAAGGTGATTATATATATTTTTACCTTATTTGTCAAGCTTTTTGGCAAATTTTCGCCGTTTTTTCAAAGTTTTTCCATAAAAGCCGTGCTATATGAACCGTTTAAGCGCTTATTTATATCATCTTGCCAGCTAGCAGGCAGCGCCTCAAGAGCCCTAAATTTAGGTAATAAATCCAAATTTTCGCTCGGATTAAAAAACAGTTTATTTATCTGCATCACGCTTAGAGCATTTTCGTTTTTTTGCAGGATCTCTATCTCGTAGCCAGCCTTGCACGACCCGTTTTCAAGCACTTTGTAGTACCAGCCGGTTAATCCTGTAGCAAAAATCTCTTTGGCCAAATTTGCATTTCCCCAGCGTTTTGCAAGCTTAAAGCATGGTTTTCGCGGTTGGGTTACTTGTAGCACTAGCGAGCCGATTTTATGCACATCGCCCACATTTACGCTATTTTCATCTAGTCCGCTAACGGTCAAATTTTCGCCCATTGCGCCCAGCGGCAAATTTTTAAGCCCCAAATAAGCTTCCCACGCGGGATAGTTTTCGAGCGAATTTGCAAATACGGCTTTATTTACGCCACCGTGATGCTTCGTGTCGGCCACCTCGTCGCCCTCAAAGCCAAGCTCGCTTGCGTAGATTTCGCCCGTTTGCGCATTTTTAAATATCGCCGAGCGCCACGCCTTGCCCAGCTCGTCCGTAGCCGCCGCGTTGCCGTACTGCCTGGCTTTACCTATCAAGAGCGCTTTTATAAATGCCATCTTGCCCTCACGCCACGTTTTGCAGATTTAGCCGAACTTGCTCGCCCTCGTCGTTAAACTCAAACCTCACCGCCCTAGCCCCAAAGCTCTTTGCGATCGCTTCCAGCGTATCGCGTGCGGATTTGTGGATCTTGGACTGGAGCTGGTTTATCAGGCGCACCGACATCTTTTCGACCTCGGCACGGGCCTCCTCGATGAGCCTGTTTTTATCCTCCTCGCTAAAGCTACTACCGAAAAATCCATTTAGCGAATCAGGCAACAAAAACGGGATAAATTTGCCGTTTTTCTCGTCGTAAAATTTCATATTCGCGATCGAGAATTTGTATTTGCAAGGCGGCATCTTGATGAGATACTCCTCACTCGCGACATTTACGATCTCTAGGCGCGGACTAGTTAGGTCGTAGATGAAATTTATCTCAAACTCAAATATCATCGAGAGCTTTTTCTCGCTCACTAGCCAGCGCAGATATTCCTTGCCGAAGTTGCCGAATGCATGGTCGGTCTTGGTCACGATCTCTTTGCTATAGACCTGAAAAACGGATAGCTCGCCGATGGATTTTAGTTGCGATATCTCGGTGCTAATCTGCGTAGTCACGGGCTTTTGCGCGGTTTTTAAGGCTTTATTAAATCTAAAAATCATAAATACGCAAATCGCCAGCAAAATCACTAAAATAAGGCTCGTAACATCTATCATCTTTGCTCCTTTAAAAGGCGATTTTAGCGAAATTCGTTAAAATAATCGTTAAATTTAAGCTTTTGGCTGTTTTGTATCGATATAAATTTAAATTTACGGCGCAGTTTGGCAAAACCCGCACCTTTAAGATACGGGTTTAAATTTAACTCAAATTTAACCGCCTAAAACACCTGAATAAATTTAAAATCATGCTCTCTGAGCACTTTTTTGATGAGCTCTTGGTGATCTTCGCCCTTGGTTTCCAGCGTGATCGTGATATTGGCGTCGCCGTACTCTAGGCTCGTGGAGAAGCGGTCGTAGTCGATTTTCACGATATTAGCATTTGCGATCTTTAGACTATCGGTTAGGCTCATGAGCGCGCCCGGTTTATCTATCAGCGTGATCTGCAGCGCCATCTTGCGGTGGGATTTGATGAGGCCCTTTTCGATGATGACGTTTAGCATTTGTACGTCGATATTTCCGCCGCTTAGCACGATGCCGATACGCTCGCCGGCTTTAAATTTGACCTTGTTGTGCAGGATACTAGCTACGCCGACTGCGCCTGCGCCCTCGACCACGATCTTTTGCGTCTCGAGCAGGAACAAAATCGCGTTTGCGATCTCCTCGTCATCGACCTGCACGAACTCGTCCACGCACTCTAGGATATTTGCCAGCGTCGTCTCACTTGCGTCGCGAACCGCGATACCGTCGGCGATCGTGCGAACTGTTTTTGAGTTTATGCTCTTTTTAGCGCCAAAGCTGTTAAACATAGCAGGCGCGCCCTTTGCGCTCACGGCGACCACGCGGATGTCTGGATTTACCTGTTTTACGCAGCTTGATATGCCGCTGATTAGCCCGCCGCCGCCAACCGGCACGATGATAGTCTCAAGCTCGGCCAGATCGTCAAGCATCTCTAGCCCCACCGTGCCCTGCCCGGCCATCACGTACTCATCGTCAAACGGATGGATAAAGCTCATGCCCTGCTGCTTGGCGTACTCTACGGCATAGGCGTAGGCTTCGTCGAAGTTATCGCCCTTTAGGATAACCTCGGCGCCTAGATCTTTTGTGCCTAGCACCTTTAAAAGCGGCGTGGACTCGGGCATCACGATAGTAGCGGGCGTTTTAAACTCGCGCGCCGAGATAGCGACGCCTTGGGCGTGATTGCCCGCACTTGCCGCGACTACGCCTTTTTTGCGCTCGTTTGGGCTTAAATTTGCGATTTTATTATACGCGCCGCGGATCTTGTATGCGCCCGTGCGCTGGAGATTTTCTTCTTTTAGGTAGATGAGCGCACCGCTTGCGAGGCTTAGTTTTGCGCTGTAGGCAAACGGCGTCTTGTATACAAAGCCGCTTATCGTACGCTTGGCTTGGATTATTTTATTTAGAGAGATCATTTTAGCCTTTCGTTTTTTGTTTAAATTTTACTTTTCATCGCTTTTGCTCGCGCGTTTATTTACCGTATTTTTGCTTACGTTTTCTTTATTTTTATTTATATTTGCCGTAAAATCGCGCGTCGCCGTCAATTTTAGCCTAATCAAGCCTTTGAAGCTCGATTTTTATACACTTATCCTGCACGAAATTTATCCTGTTTTCGCGAGCGACCGCTCCTGCTTCGTCATTTGCTATACCAAGCTGTAGCCACAGCGTTTTCACGCCTTTTTTGACGGCGTCTTTTACTAGCTCGCTAGCAAACTCGCCCTTTCTAAACATCACGGCGATGTCGATATTTTCATCTATTTGGGTCAAATTTCTATAAATCTTACGCCCTAAAATTTCATCAAATTTTGGATAGACGGGAAATACGTTAAATCCGCGCTCAATGAGAAATTTTGCTACCTCGTTGCTAGGCTTGCTCTCATCTGGACTAAGGCCCACGACCGCGATATTTTTAGCGGTGGATAAAATTCGCCTTAATTCGCTAGGCATTTTTACTCCTTAAAAGCACGCCGCACTCGATATGAGCGGTGTTTGCAAACTGATCAAACACGGCAAATTTGACCGCCTCGTGCGTTAGGGCAAGCTGCGCTAGATCGCGCTTTAGGCTCTGCGGCGAACAGGAGATATAGATGATATTTTCGTAGTTTTTGATGAAATTTATCACGCTCTCATCGAGTCCCGCGCGCGGCGGATCGACCAAAACGTGCGAGAAATCGTAGCTAAAGATATCAAGCTCTCTTAGGCGGTTAAACTCGCGCTCGCGCCTAAACGCACTCATCAGCTCCTCGGCGCTCATTCGCAAAAATTTGATGTTATTTACGCCGTTAAGTTCGCAGTTTTTAAGGGCATTTGCGATCGAGCTTTTGGATATCTCGGTTGCCAAAACGCGCTTAAATTTTTCAGCTAGCGGGACGGTAAAGTTGCCGTGTCCGCAGTAAAGCTCAAGCATATCCGCGCCGTGCTCTACACAGCTCTTCGCCCATGCGATCATCTTTTCGTTTACGGCGGTGTTTGGCTGGATAAAAGCCCCGTCGCCGAATGTAAATTTGTAAATTTTACCGCCGATATTTAGGCTGTCCTCTAAATTTAGTTCATTACTTAGCAGCTTTTGCCCTTTTGCTCTCGCCGCGATCGTCACGCGGTGACCGGCAAACTCACGCGCTAAGCTTTCTATCTCGCTCTGCTCGGCTTGGCATAGACGCTTATGATAGAGCAGCGTCGCCAGTATCCCGCTCGCACACGAGATAAACTCGGCGCCAAAGAGTCTCTCTTTTAAAATTTGATTTTTAGTAAGCGCTTCAAGCAAACGCGGCATCAAATTTGCGATAGGAGCGGCTACTTTTGGGCATTCGTCTATAAAAATGCGCTTAGCTTTAGTACCGTGCATCGTAAATCTAAGCTCCTCGCCGTCGCGCCAGATCCCAAACTCCGCTCTCGTGCGGTAAGCGGCACTCTGCGAGGCGAAAAACTCAAATTCGCCGCTATAAAACGGCTCAAATTCGCGTCTTATAAAATCGGTTTTAAATTTAACCTGTTCCTCATAAGGCATATCAAGGGTGCAGCTACCGCACTCTCCTAAAAATTTGCAAAACTTATCGGGCAAATTTAAACCCTTTGCCCGACGAATCTAACAACCAAAGCCGTCACCAAAAGCCCTAAAGGAAGCACTATCCAGATGCTTAGGCCAAGCGCAGTAGGGAAATATCCCGCAAAAATACTGATCGCGCAAACGGCAAGCGCATAAGGCATCTGAGTCTGGACGTGATCGATGTGGTTACATCCTGCGCCCATAGACGAAAGTATCGTAGTATCCGAGATCGGCGAGCAGTGATCGCCAAATATCGCGCCAGTTAAAACGGCTGAGATATTTACTATCATATAAGCGTGCAAGGCGTCGCCCTCTAGTCCGCTGTGCATGCCCACCGCGCTAGCTAGCGGTATCGCAAGCGGCATCAAAATGCCCATCGTGCCGTAGCTGGTGCCGGTAGAAAAGCTGATAAACGAACCAAGCATAAAAATCGCCGCCGGAAGGACGATCTTTGGCGTAGACTGAGAAAGCAGATCGACTAGGTAGCGAGACGTGCCAAGCTCCTTGATCACCGAGCTAAGCGACCACGCAAGAAGCAGGATGATGATCGTAGTTATCATGGTTTTCCAGCCCTTGCCCCATGTCTCTATCGCCTCGCGAACGGTCAAAATTTTTCTATAAACAGCCATAAATATCGCCACCACCGTAGCTAGTAAAGCCGACTGAAATAGCGCCACGGACGCATCGGCAGCGCCGAAAGTAGACTGAAACGCCTGAAACGAAAGCGGAGCGGCCTGCACTAGCGCAAACT
>JBHRQF010000024.1:0-10822 GCA_042645325.1 Campylobacter sp.
AATCTTGAGTGAAAATTTGGCGAAAATAATCCAAATTTTGCATCGACTCGGGATAAATTTGTATCTTTGCTCAGTTAAATTTGACGCGTGATAAAGACGAGAGCAGGCGTCAAATTTGAGGCTGCTGAATGTTTCTGGCGTCGTAAAATTTGATCGTCCAGGGTACGTCTGCGACGTCTGTGTCAAGCTTTGACGCAAAATACTCACGCACTGCGGCGTAGTCTGATTTTGAGATGAAATAAATATTTATAACGCTCGTCTCGCTAAATACGGCAAGGTGCAAAAGTAGCTTAAATTTACGTCTTTGTCAAAGGCTCTGAGCACGCATTTGGCGAAAAAAATCAGCGCATAAAAAATAAATGCGGCCAAGACGAACATAAATGGAATCACTATTGCGGAAAGCGGATTTTTCGGTATCGCTCCTAAAATTTGATAGGGCGATTTTCGCATTTCGCGGATATCCGCCAAATTTATAGTTATTCCTTTTTCGGTTTGGAAAATTTTATCCTCGTAAAGGTAAACGAGCGAGGGATTTTTGAGTTTTTTGATTAGGTCGGCGGCGACTAAAATATTCATAAGAATACCGCTAGCAAACATCGGCTCGCCGCTTTTTGCGCTATTTTGCAAATAATAAACCTTAGATCCGTCCTCTCGCACGCAAACGTCGGCAAAATCCGCACGGTCTACGAGGGTTAGGATATGTTGCCCTTTTAGCTGCGCTAGACGCGGATTTGCGTAGTTTTTACCGCTCGCGCAGCCGCTAAGTATTAGCGCGCTTGCAAGCGCGGCTTTCATTAAATTTCGCATTCTCTTTCCGTTTTATTTGTTTTTTGTTAAATTCGTGAACTCTCGTGCAAATCCGCCCTAAATTTACTTAAAATAGCCGTTTCGCCTATCGTTTAGGCATTTAGTCGCTGCGCGGATTTAAATTTACCGCCCCGCAAAATCTCGCCGCGCGGCAATTTCATCCTTTGCGCTATTTGGCTCAATCTTCTATCTCAAAGTAGTAAGAAATAGGCAAAATTCGGCCCTTTTTGTCGATAAACACGCGTTTGTAGTCTATGCTAGCGGCCGTCGCGTCGCCCTCAAAAACAAATATGCTATCAAATTTTGGTTCTATGGCGACCTTGCCGTCTATGTCTAGGCAACCGCTTTTTCTATTTACGCTGAAATTTAACATTCCGCCGTAAAACTCGTCAAATATATAGTCGAATTTTTGCGGCTCAAGGATAAATTTACCGCTTTTATCTATAACGCCCCACAGTTCGCCGACCCTCACTACGGCGCGGTCTTCTTTAAAGTGATTTGCTTCGTCAAAACGCGGCTCTATCGCAAAATTTCCGCTTTTGTCTATAAAGCCCCATTTGCCACCTGATTTTACGGCCGCCAGCCCTTCGCTAAAGAGCGACGCTAATTCAAATTTAGGCTCTATAACGATGCTTGCGTCCTTGTTTACAAAGCCGTAGAGTCCGTTAAATTTTACGGGCGCCAAGCCTTCCGTAAAAGTTACCGGGCGGCCCAAATTGAGCTTTGAAACGGTAGCGCCGCTTTTGTCTATCACGCTCCATTTATCGCTGATACGCACCGAGGCTAGCCCTTCGGAAAAATACGTTGCCTCGTCGTAGCGCGGAGGAATGATAGTTTTGCCGTTTTTATCCACGTAGCCGTATTTCATCCTGCCGTATTTCATCTCGCCTACAATCATCGCGCCGTCTCTAAAAGCTATACCCGTATAGTCAAATTTGGGTTCTACTACGACCCTGCCCGTTTTGTCTATGAAGCCGAATTTACCGTTTTTGACGATGGCTGCCAGCCCCTCGGTAAAGCTGGTTTTAAAGCCCGTACCAGGCGCCAAACGCACGGCGAATCTGCCGTTTTCATCCATAAAAAAGGTCTGCTCGCCTATAAAAACCACGCAAAGACCGTCGGAAAAGGTTCCCGTGACCATAAAATTTTTACCCACGGCTTTTATGTTGCCGTCTTTATCCACGGCATTGCCGTCCGCAAAAACTAGCCCGTAGTCCGCTAGCTCGCCCTGCCCGATTATCTTAGCTTTAAGACCGAGCAAGCCTAGAAGTAACATCGCTAAAATTTTTTTCATTTTTGCCTTTTTTGCAAATTTGAGGCTAATTTATCCCGCCTAGCAGCTCTTGCGTCTGCTCGAAGCTAAAGCCCTCTTCGGCGTCTTGTTTTAGGAAGTTATCTATAAATTCTTTTTTTGAGATCGCAAGGTCAAGCTCTTTGTCGCTGCCTTTTTGATACGCGCCGATGCGTAGCAAGACTTCGTTTTCTTTAAGAAGCGAGTAGAGGCGCTTTAGCTTGGCGGCGTTTGCTCTGTGCTCTTTGGTCGCGATGTCGCTCATCACGCGCGAGGCGGAGTTTAGGATATTTATAGGCGGATAGATGCCAAAGTCCGTCATCTCGCGGCTAAGCACGATATGCCCGTCTAGGATCGAGCGGCTCTGGTCGGCTATCGGGTCGCTCATATCGTCGCCGTCTACAAGCACCGTAAAAAAGGCCGTTATGCTGCCCTTGCCTTCCTCTTTGCCCGCGCGCTCCATCAGCTGCGGTAGTAGGGTGAGCACGGAGGGCGGATAGCCCTTGGACGTCGGCGGTTCGCCAAGAGCAAGACCTATCTCTCGTTGCGCCATGGCAAATCGCGTCACGCTATCCATGATAAAAAGCACGTCTTTGCCTTGGTTTTTGAAGTATTCAGCCACGCTCATCGCGCAAAAGGCGCCGTATTTTCGCATCAGCGGACTATCGTCGCTAGTGGCTACGATGACTACGGTGCCGCTTAGGTCGCCGCGTAAATTTTTCTCTATAAACTCGGGCACCTCGCGGCCGCGCTCGCCGATGAGGGCAACAACTTTAATCGGGGCTTGCGAGTTTTTTACTATCATGCCCATGAGCGTACTTTTACCTACGCCAGAACCCGCGAAAATGCCTAGTTTCTGGCCTTTGCCGCAGGTTAGCAGCCCGTCTATGCTTTTAACTCCGACGCTAAAAATTTCATCTATCAGCCCGCGCTTCATAGCATCGATCGGAGCGCGCATTATCGGAGCGTACTCGGTGGCGGCGATCGCGCCTTTGCCGTCTTTTGGATTCATAAAAGGATCGACTACGCGGCCCAAAAGAGCGTCGCCCACGGGGATTTTCATACCTTGGTCGCTTTGATAGACGAAGTCGCCGATTTTGTAGCCCTCTACAAAGCCAAAGGGCGAGATGAGCGCGGTATTTTGCCGCACTTCAGTCACCATAGCCAGTCCGCTTTTGCTCCTATCTTTAGCGCAAATTTGCACGATGTCGCCGATGCTAGGGCGAAGACCCGAAATCTCTATCGTCGTGGCAGAAATTCGCTCGATCACGCCAAAGACGCTAGAGAGAGATAAATTTGCGCCCAGTTTTGATTTTAAGCTATCTAAACCCACTAAAATCTCACTTCTTTGTGCGAATTTATAAGGGAGAAAAACTCGCGTCTAGTCTCGCTGCTATTTAAAAAACATCCTCGCAGCGCCGACGTGGTCGTGGTCGAGTTGATCTTGCCCACGCCTCGCATCTCAACGCACATGTGACGCGCCTCGATGACGACGCCCACGCCTTTTGGCTTGATGACGTCCTGCACGGCTTCGGCGATCTGTTCGGTGAGTTGTTCTTGGATTTGCAGGCGGCGGGCGAAGATATTTACCATGCGCGGGATTTTGCTAAGGCCTACGACCTTGTGGTTTGGGATATAGGCCACGTGCACGCGCCCGAAAAACGGCAACAAATGATGCTCGCAAAGGCTGTAAAATTCGATATCGCGCACGAGCACCATTTCGTTATTTGAGCTATCAAACAGCGCGTCGTTTAGCACGACTTTGGGGTCTTGCGAGTAGCCGCTCGTTAAAAACTCATAAGCCTTAAAAACGCGCTCGGGAGTTTTAACCAGTCCTTCTCTGTTTGGGTCTTCGCCAACTAAATTTAGCATCTGCTCGACGCAGCTTTCAAACTGTTCTTTTTTTAAATTCTCATTTTTTAAATTTTCTTGCATTTGCATTCCTGACTAATTTCGCTATCTAAATTTGATAAATGATTTTACTTAAATTCGCCTTTCGCGCGCTTAAATTTATACTATGAATAAGGAAAATTTTGCTACACTCTAGGAAATTTTTATTTTTTAAAGGAATTTAATGCAAATCAAAACCAAGGCGATCGACGCCGTAAATGCTTCGCTAAGTGCGAAAATACCGAGCGCGGACGTAAAATCCAAACTCGAAAACGCTGCTAAAAAAGCTGCGAAAAATATGAAAATAGACGGATTTAGAGCGGGTAAAGTGCCTGTGAACGTAGTGTTAAAACGTTACGAAAAAGAACTAACCGCCGATGCTGAGCAAGACGCGCTAAAAGACGTGATCGATGCGGGCCTAAAAGAGCTAAATAGAAAATTTGAAGAGGTTATCGGTGAGCCGATCGTGACAAAATTCGACAGAGGCGAGAACGAGATCGACGCAGAGATCGAGCTTTCGTTTAAACCGGTTATAAACATCGACGGATACGAGGAGCTAATAGAGAGCGTCAGCACTCCGCGCGTAACTAAAAAAGAGATCGACGAGAGAAAAAACGAAATTTTAAAAATGATGGCTCCACTAGAAAAAGTGGAAAAAGCTGCACTTGAAAAGGGAGATTTTGCTAAATTTGACTTCGAGGGCTTCGTAGACGGCGAGGCGTTTGAAGGCGGCAAAGCCGAAAACTACTTGCTAGAAATCGGCTCAGGTCAGTTTATACCTGGCTTTGAGGACGGTATGATCGGGCTAAAAGTCGGCGAAGAGCGCGATGTTAAGGTTAAATTTCCGGCCGAGTACGGCGCTGCGCACCTTGCGGGCAAAGACGCGACGTTTAAAGTAAAGCTACACGAAATCCAAGGTAAAAAAGTGCCTGAAGAGATCGACGAAGAGACGCTAAAACGCATCATGCCGGGCGAGGAAAAGGTAAGCGTCGAGCTATTTGAAGAGAGACTAAAAGAGCAGATCAAAGCCGAGAAGCACGCTAAAAACGTAAACGAGGAGCTAAAGCCTAAATTTGCTGACGCGATCGTGGCTAAATTTAACTTCGACGTGCCGAAAAACATCGTAGAGCAAGAGATGGATATGCAGTTCCGCGGTGCTTGGAGCAGCTTTACGCCTGAGCAGATGGCTAAATTTAGAGAGGATAAAGACGCTCTAACTAAACAGCGCGAGACATACCGCGACGACGCCGTAAAAAGCGTGAAGCTGACGTTTATAATAGACGAGCTAGCGCGCCGCAGAGATATCAAAGTAAGCGATCAAGAGCTGATCCAGGCGGTGTATTTTGAAGCGTATCGCTCGGGCGTAGATCCGAAACAGCACCTTGAAAACTATAAAAATCAAGGAATTTTACCTGCGATCAAAATGTCGATGATCGAGGAGAAGCTATTTAACGAGATGTTTGCGCTAAAGAGCGATAAGAAAGAGAAAAAGGCGGAGTAATGAGCTACTACATCCCCTACGTCATCGAGCGCACGAGCAAGGGCGAGAGAAGCTACGACATCTACTCGCGCCTGCTAAAGGACCGCATAATAATGCTTAGCGGCGAGATCGAGGACGGCATGGCGTCTGCGGTCGTGGCTCAGATGTTGTTTTTAGAGGCTGAAGATCCGGATAAGGACATATATCTATATATAAACAGTCCTGGCGGCGTGATAACGAGCGGATTTAGCATTTACGATACGATGAACTACATCAAGCCCGACGTCTGCACGATCTGCATCGGTCAGGCAGCGTCTATGGGCGCGTTTTTGCTTAGTTGCGGCGCGCAGGGCAAGCGTTATGCGTTGCCAAACTCGCGCATCATGATCCACCAGCCTTTAGGCGGCGCGCGCGGACAGGCGACGGATATAGAGATCCAGGCGAAGGAAATCTTGCGTATGAAAGAGATTTTAAACGCGATCCTAGCTAAAAATACGGGTCAAAAACTAGCTAAAATCCAAAAAGATACCGACAGGGACTTTTTCATGAGCTCTGCAGAAGCCAAAGAATACGGGCTTATAGATAAAGTTTTGGAGAAAAGCTTTAAGTAAAGAGTAGAATTTGATAAAGTTAGACAACAAAAAAAGCGAAAACGTAGCGGCAAATAACGCGTCTACTCAAAAAGTAGGCGCAAAAGCTAAAAAGGACGAGTTTAACATTTACGGTTTTTCCGAGGCGATCATAAAAGAACTAACCGAGGAAAATATCCCATCGATCCCGAAAAACTACACCGTTTTTTTTGAAAAGATGCTTGAAAAGCAGTCTGACGACTTTAAGAAAAAAGTCGGCGAGATCATAAAGATCGAAGACGAGATCGGCAAACTCGAGGACGATAGACAAATCAATATCGAGCGCGAGGTCAAAAATAGCTTTATGCAGATAAAAAGCATGCTACAGGCCGTTGCGCTCATATATAAAAATTTGGGAGTTTTAAAAACTATCATCAAAAAACGCTCGGAAAGCCTAGACCCAAATGTAAATTTGATCACGATCCAAAGCGTTTTTAACTCCTTTAACGAAGACTTAAGCAAGCTAAATTCGCTAATGGACAAGCATATCGAAGTTATCAAAACGAGCTACGAAGAGATTAGTAAGGTATTTAAACTGGTCGAAGAGCAGTCTATCTACGATGAAAAATTTGACGTCTATAATAGAAAGTTTTTCCTCAAAACGCTCAGTATCGAGTCTGAAAATATCCAAAAATACGACTACAAGTCCTCTGTGATGCTACTAAAGCCAAAAGATAGCGCGCTGGACGGTATCGGATCAAAAGGCAAGTTGGCCGTTTTAAAAAATATCTCTCGCATGTTGCTTCGTACATCGAGGCGCAGCGATATCTTGTCGCATTACGGTGGCGGATGTTTTGCTATGCTGATGAAGCATACCGACATAAGCGGTGCACAAAAAGCCTGCAAGCGTATAACAGATATGTTTTACGACACCTCTTTCATGCTAAATGGAGAGAAATACGAGTTTGATATGGAAGTAGTCACTTTTGATCTAAACATGACAAAAACTATCGAGGAGATGCTATCCTTGGCGCTTGATTCGCTTGTAAACACCGGCAGAGACGGCGAACACTTTTTTGTACTAGAGGACAAGACTGAAAAATGATACTAGAAATCCTAACCTATCCGAACAAAAAACTTTTCGTCAAATCGCTTGAAGTTAAAGTTTTTGACGACGAGTTGCATAAATTTTTAGACGATATGTATGAGACCATGATCGCTAAAAACGGCATCGGACTAGCTGCTATCCAGACGGGCGAGGCTAAGCGAATTTTGATCGTAAATTTAGTTGACGAAGAGAGTAAAGAACAGCGCAAAGAGGATCTGCTAGAAATCATAAATCCCAAAATTTTACGCAAAGAGGGCGAGATAATCTACCAAGAAGGCTGCCTTAGCGTGCCGGGATACTACGAGGACGTAAAAAGAGCCGAATTTATAACGCTAGAGTATCAAGACCGCTTCGGACAGCGCCAAGAGCTCGAGGCCGACGGACTTTTATCGGTTGCGATCCAGCACGAGATGGATCACCTAGACGGACACCTTTTTATCGAGCGAATCGGCTACAACAAACGCAAAAAATTCGACAAAGAGTATAAAAAGCAAAAAAACGCATGAAAGCCCTAAAATGCGCCACTTATAACGACGAATTGCGGCTTGTGGACGTCGAGTCCAGTTTTAACCGCGGTTTGCCCGCACTTAATATCGTAGGGCTTGCGGGAGCTTCGATCAAAGAGAGCGCCGAGCGCGTAAAATCAGCACTTTTGTCGTTAAATTTCTCCTTCCCCGCGCAAAAAATCATCATAAATTTATCCCCGTCCGATATGCCAAAATCAGGCAGTCACTTCGACCTGCCCATCGCGCTTTTAATCGCTTTGCAAAAAGAGCGCGACTTTGAGCCTATTTTTGCATTCGGCGAGTTGGGGCTAGACGGCGGCGTCAAAAGCACGGCGAGTCTTTTTTCTATCTTGCTTTTTTTAAGCGCCAAAGCGCCCGGCTCTCGCGTGCTAATCCCGCAAGAGATAGCGCAAAAAGCGGGCGCGATACCGAATTTAGAAATTTACGCCGTTTCAAATTTAGCCGAGGCGATCAAATTTTTCCTAGAGCCAGAGTTTGCCGCCTCGCGCAAGGTCGGCGCCGTTCATCCGCTTTTTTCAAATTTAATCAAAATCGGCGAAAAAAGCTTCGTAAAAAATCAAAATTTCGAGCTAAATTTTAGCGACATCAAAGGCCAAAGTAGAGCAAAAAGAGCCTGCTTGGTGGCCGCTTGCGGCATGCACAACGTTATCTTTGAGGGAAGCCCCGGGTGCGGCAAGAGTATGAGCGCCAAGCGCCTGCGATACATTTTACCGCCGCAAAGCTTGGATGAGATTTTGCTTAGTTGCGCTTATAGCTCGCTAAATCAGCAGGAGAGCGAATTTTCCGCCCTTCGCGCCTTTCGTTCGCCTCATCACACGAGCACGCGCAGCTCTATTTTTGGCGGCGGATCGAGCTTAGCTAGGATCGGCGAGGTCGGGCTAGCTAACGGCGGGATTTTATTTTTTGACGAGCTTCCGCACTTTACGCCCCAAATTTTAGAGAGCCTGCGCGAGCCGCTCGAGGATCATAAAATCAACATCTCGCGCGTAAATTCAAAAACCACGTATGAGACTAAATTTATGTTCGTAGCCGCGATGAACCCGTGTCCTTGCGGCAATCTACTCTCTAAAAATCTAGAGTGCAAATGCTCGGAGCTCGAGATCAAACGCTATAAATCGCGTATTTCAGCACCCGTACTAGACCGTATCGACCTTCACGTACAGATGGACGAGGTTAACGCCGATGATAAAAGCGACGTCACGAGCGAAGCGATGTGGCAGACCGTACTACGCGTCTTTGAGACGCAAATCTCGCGCACCCAAAGCGAGCTAAACGGCAAACTAAGCGACGAAGAGATCGCTAAATTTTGTATTTGCGACGACGAGGCGAGCGGGGTGCTAGATTTTGCTACGCAGAGATTTTCGCTCAGTCGCCGCGCTATAAACAAAACCCTAAAAGTCGCCCGCACGATCGCCGACATCGAGGGCTCGCGCATCATTAAAAAGCCGCATATTTTGGAGGCTTTGAGCTACCGAGTGAAGCAGGAAGGCGCATGAAAAAGCTATTTTGGGATACGGCGGAGCTTGACGCTAGAGCCGTGAGCGAGTTTGGTCTTAGCACCGAAGTGCTGATGCAAAACGCCGCTAACGCGTTAGCTAACGCCGTGCGAAGTCGGTTTAAAAAATGCTCGCCCAAACGACGCAAAATTTTAGGCGTTATTGGAAGTGGAAATAACGGTGCAGACGTACTCGCCGCGCTTAGGCTTTTGGGCGATAAATTTGATTGTTTCGCGTTTTTAGCGAGCGATAAACAAAACGAAACCTCAAAAACCGAGCTAACCAGAGCGCTAAAATGCGGCGTAAATTTGATCCCAAATTTGACGGAAATCGGCGAATTTGACTGCATCATCGACGGGGTATTCGGTACGGGACTTAACCGCGAGCTAGACGAGCGGATGATAAATTTGATAAATCTGCTAAACGAAAAGCCCGGCTACAAGCTCGCCTGCGATATCCCAAGCGGGCTTGATAAAAACGGTATGTCGCAAGGAGCGGTTTTTAAGGCCGACATGACCGTGACGATGGGTGCGCTAAAACTCGCGCTTTATAGCGATTTTGCAAAGGATTTCGTAGGGCGTGTAAAAGTAGCAAATTTAGGCCTATCTCGCGAGCTTTACGAGACGCAGACGAGTTTTTACAAGCTTGGCAGGAGCGATTTAAATTTGCCGTTTCGCGTAAAGCAAAACGCTAACAAGGGCGACTTTGGGCACGCGTTTGTCGTTAGCGGCGAAAAGGGTGGAGCGGCGCGTATAGCTGGACTTGCCGCGCTAACTATCGGTGTGGGACTCGTTAGCGTCGTGGGCGAAAATTTAAACATTGAGCCCGTTTTAATGCAAAGCGAGCGTATAACGTCCAAAATGCGAGTTGGAGCCGTCGGCATGGGGCTTGGCGAGCTTGACGAGGCGCAAAAAGACGAGCTTTTTAGCGAACTAAAAACAAAAGACGCGCTCGTTATCGACGCCGATCTTTGCTACGAGCTGCGCACGCTTGAGCTTTTAAATAGTAAAAACGTCGTGATAACGCCGCATCCAAAAGAGTTTGCGAGCCTGCTAGAGCTTGGAAATCTTGGCAAATTTGACGCCAGCGCAGTGCAAAAAAATCGTTTAAAACTCGCTCAAGTTTTTAGCAGAAATTTTAAATGCGTGCTTGTGTTAAAGGGCGCAAATACGCTAATCGCGCAAGGCGGCGAGGTCTACGTCATGACGCACGGCAGCGCCGCGCTCGCAAAAGGCGGTAGCGGAGACGCGCTAAGCGGTATCGTCGCGGGACTACTGGCGCAGGGTTACGACCCGCTAAATGCCGCGATCTCGGGCACGTTAGCTCACGCTCTAGCCGCTCGCGAAATCAATATCAACGACTACGCGCTCACGGCCGCGGACGTCATCAAAGGACTCAAATGCTTACAAAAAAAATAGCGGTTTTATTTAGCGGCGGCGGCTCAAATTTGGAGGCGATTTTAGAGAGGTTGCACGGCAAAGTTTTTGGCGAAACCAGGATCGAGGTCGCGCTAACGCTAACTAACAAAGCTAACGCCGGCGGCATCGCAAAAGCCGCGAAATACGGCCTAGAAAGCGTCGTCATCGAGCACGTTAATTTTGCCTCGAGAGAGGAACACCGATTGCCGCGCTCTATGCGGGAGAGGTTGTGCAAG
>JBHRQF010000025.1:0-10648 GCA_042645325.1 Campylobacter sp.
GTCGATATTTAAGCCGATTTTGTATCCAAAATTTATATCATTTAAAAAATAAAATCCAAAATTTTGATATAAATTTATTTTATCTTAAACTTTTTTTGCATAAAATCACCGCCAAATTTTACTCGAAAGGTACGCTATGAAAAACGATATGTGCGACATGCGTTGTTGCGAAATGAAAAGCTAGGGCGCTAGGCACGAATATCTTTTTAAGTGCTTAGCAAGTCGCTAAACATTTAAAAAGATATTTCAACTCCGCACTCGCGGGCCTTTTTAGATGAATAGCCAACGATAAATTTAAAAAGGATAAAAAATGAAAAAACTATTAAAATCTTCTCTACTTACTTTGGCGAGCCTCGCTCTTTTAACCGGCGCAAATGCAAAAACTCTCGAAAACGGCGTTTTGAAAATTGCGACCGAAGGCACATATTCGCCCTACTCCTACCATGACAAAAACGACGCGCTAACGGGCTACGACATCGAAGTGGCACGCGAAGTCGCTAAAAAGTTAAATTTAAAAGCGGAATTCGTCGAAGCTCCGTGGGATGCGATGCTTGCGGCATTTGATGCGGGCAAGGCCGATATCGTGTTCAATCAAGTAAGTATCACGGACGAGCGTAAGAAAAAATACGATTATACCGTTCCCTACACCGTCGCCTACGCTGCGCTAGTTACGCATAAAGACAATAATGAAATCAAAAGCTTCGAGGATCTAAAAGGCAAGAAGAGCGCGCATTCTGCAACTAGCAACTGGGCCGGTATCGCGCAAAAATACGGCGCGCAAATCGTCACCGTGGACGGCTTTAGCAAAGGGGTGGAGCTCATCATCAGCCGCCGCGCGGATGCGACGATAAACGACAGCGTGACCTTCTACGATTATATAAATCAGCGTCCAAACGCCCCGTTAAAAATAGCCGCTAGCGGCAGTGAGCCGATCTACTCCGCAGCCATCGTAAAAAAGGGTAACGAAGAGCTCGTAAACGACGTAAACAAGGCCCTTGGCGAGCTAAAAAGCGAAGGCAAGCTAAAAGAAATTTCGGTCAAATACTTCGGCAAAGATATCTCGGAGTAAATTTTACCCGTATAAAAGCAGCTAAATTTAAAGGATAAAAGATGGTTTCAAAACTACTAAAAATTTTGACTCTGGGCGCGTTTTTGACGCTAAATTTAAACGCCAAAACCATAAAAGAGGGCGTTTTAACGATCGCTACGGAAGGCACTTACGCGCCGTTTTCATACTACGACGATAAAAACGAGCTAAAGGGCTACGACGTCGATATCGCCCGCGAAGTCGCTAAGAAGCTAAATTTAAAGATCGAGTTTTTAACCGCTCCGTGGGATGCGATGCTCGCGGCATTTGATGCGGGCAAGGCCGATGCGGTATTTAATCAAGTAAGCGTTACTGACGAACGCAAGAAAAAATACGACTATGCACAGCCCTATACCGTCGTGCACGGCGCTATCATCACTCATAAAGATAACGACGATATCAAAAGCTTTGATGATCTAAAAGGTAAGAAAAACGCCGACTCCGCTACCAGCAACTGGGCGAAGGTGGCCGCTAGCTACGGGGCGCAAAACGTCACGGTCGATAGCTTTAGCAAGAGCATGGAGCTTCTCGTTAGCAAGCGCGTAGATACCGTCGTACGCGATAATATCGTATTTTACGACTTCATCAAGCAGCGCCCTGGCGCTCCGGTTAAAATAGCCGCCGAGGGAAGCGATACCGACTATACCGCACCTATCGTGCAAAAAGGCAATACTGAGCTTGCCGATCAGATCAGCAAGGCGATAGAGGAGCTAAAAAACGAAGGCAAGCTGGCTGAAATTTCGATCAGGTATTTCGGCAAAGATGTCTCGCGGTAGATGGTGATGAGCGAATTTGACCGTATAAGCGAGCTTTTGCTAAGCTCGCTACAACCTATGGCGCTGGCGATGATAAAGGTGACGCTGCCTCTTACGGCGATCTCCTTTTCGCTGGGACTTCTTATCGCGGTGCTAACGGCGATCGTGCGCATAGCAAATATCAAAATTTTAAAGCAACTTAGCGAATTTTATATCTGGATATTTCGCGGCACGCCGCTTTTGGTGCAGCTTTTTATCGTATATTTCGGTCTGCCGATCGTGGGCGTTACGCTCGATGTTTGGAGCGCGGCGATCATAACTTTCAGCCTAAATATCGGCGCCTACGCTTCCGAGGCCGTCAGAGCGGCCGTACTTTCGGTACCTAAAGGTCAGTGGGAAGCCGCTACGGCGCTTGGGATGAGTTATACGCAAATTTTACGCCGTATCATCGCTCCGCAAGCCGCGCGCATCTCGCTACCCCCGCTTTCAAATATCTTTATTAGCACGCTAAAAGACACCTCGCTTGCGGCTTCCATCACGATGGTCGATATGTTTATGGTCGCTCAGCGCATCGCCGCGCGCACCTTCGATCCGCTCACGCTTTACGTGCTCGCCGCGCTTTTTTACTTGATAGTCTGCACCTTTTTGACGTTTTTGCAAGCTAGGCTCGAGAAGAGATTTTCAAGGTACGTGTGATGATAAAATTTAAAAATTTGACTAAGAAATTCGGCGATAATGTCGTTTTAAACGGCTTAAATTTAGAATTTAAAGACGGGCAGACTACGGTTATTTTAGGAAGCTCGGGCTCTGGTAAATCAACCCTACTGCGTTGCATAAATTTACTCGAGATCCCGGATGGAGGCGAGCTCGAGCTTGGAAGCGATAAGATAAATTTCGTCGGTAAAATTTCGCAAAAAGATATGCTGCCGTTTCGCGAACACACGGGGATGGTCTTTCAGAGCTTTAATCTATTTCCGCATCTAACGGCTTTACAAAACGTAACCGAAGGCCCTGTGCAGGTGCTTAAAATCCCGAAAGAGCAGGCAGAAGTTGAGGCTCTGGCTCTGCTTGAAAAGGTCGGGCTAAAAGGCAAGGAGCACGAGTATCCAAGCAGGCTCTCGGGCGGTCAGTCGCAGCGAGTGGCAATAGCGCGAGCGCTTGCGATGAAGCCGTATTTTTTGCTTTTGGACGAGCCCACGAGCGCGCTTGATCCGGAGCTTGAGGCCGAGGTTTTGAAGGTTATCGGCAGCCTTAGCAAGGAGCGCGACTCGCTCATCATCGTCACGCATAATATGAACTTCGCCCGCAAAGTCGCGGATCGAATTTTATTTTTAGAGCGCGGCAATATCGAATTTGACGGTACGGCGGAGGAATTTTTCAGCAGCGACTCGCCGCGCATAGTCAAATTTATTTCGGCGATGGATTTTTAAATTTAAAGGAAAAAAATGAAAATAGATACGCTAATCGTAAAAGGTATCGAAGCTAAAAACAACCCTCACGGCGCGGTCGTTCCGCCTATTTATCTAGCCACGACGTTTGCGCAAGATGGCTTGGACGACTTTCAAAAGTATGCTTATTCTCGTAGCGCAAATCCGACGCGAAATGCATTTGAAGAGCTTTTTGCTAAATTTGAAGACAGCAAATACGCCTTTGCTCTAGCTTCGGGCATGGCGGCGACCTCGGCGGTTTTTAATCTGCTAAAAAGCGGCGACAAAGTGCTTTTAAACAGCAATGTTTACGGCGGCACTTACCGCTACGCAAACGGTATTTTCGCAAATTTCGGGATCAAATTCGAACTCGTCGACGATCTAAATAAAATCTCTCGTTTGGACGAGGACGTTAAGATGATATTTATCGAGACGCCGTCAAATCCGCTGCTGCGAGTAACGGATATCGCGCGACTAGCCGAACTGGCTCGTAAAAACAGCGCGCTTGTCGTCGTCGATAATACTTTTTTGACGCCGTACTATCAAAAAGCCCTCAAATTTGGTGCCGATATCGTCGTTTATAGCGCGACGAAATACATCGGTGGGCATGCAGACGTAATCGCCGGAGTCGTAACGACCGACAACGATGCGCTAGCCGAGCGTATAGCTTTCATGAAAAATACTCTAGGCGCGACGCTAAGCCCTGCCGATGCTTATAATCTAATAAGGGGTCTTAAAACTCTTAGCGTGAGATTTGATAGGCAAAGCGAAAATACTCTAAAAATCATAAAATTTCTAGAAAAAAACTCAGCCGTCAAAACCGTACACTATGCAGGCTCGTATTCGCCGGAGGAGAAAAGTATACAAAACTCCCAAGCCAGCGGTATCGGCGCACTCATATCCCTAGAGCTAAACGAAAAATACGACTATAAAATTTTTGCCAAAAGCTTGGAACTTTTCGATCTAGCCGTGAGCCTTGGCGGCGTAGAGAGTCTAATCTGCCATCCGGCCTCAATGACTCATGAATCTTATTCGCAGGATTTACAAGCCAAAATCGGCATTACTCAAGGTTTGCTACGCCTTGCCGTCGGTATCGAAAATTCGGATGATTTGATCGCGGATATAGCTCAGGCGATAAATAAGGCTAAAATTTAACTTTGCTTGCCATCTTGGCGCTTTTATCGCTCGGGCTAAATTTATCAAATTTAGCCTTGACTAGGTGGGCAAATGGGTGCGCCTAGTTTGCTAAAGCGGCACCCGGCGCCAAGGCGGGCGAATTTATAAATTGTCGTCAAATCAGTTCGTGGCTATTTTGCTTTAAACAAACTAGCAAAAATCCCGGCGCCTAAAACGGCCAAAATGACCCACAAACTAGCCTGCGCCTAAATCTCGAATCCGTGATGAAAGATATGCGCGGACGCGTTTAGGGCGAGCTTTGCTGCGATAAAAAACAAAAGCGCTATAACGGCTTTTTCTAAATACGCCAAATAGTCTTTTAGCGCTTCTAGTACGAAGTAAAGCGTTCTAAGCCCCAAGATCGCAAAAATCATTGCCGAATAAACGATAAGCGGATCTTTACTAACGGCGATGACGGCCGGAACGCTATCAAAAGCAAACATAACATCGCTAAGCTCTATAACGCAAAGACACAAAAATAGCGGCGTAGCTATCCATTTGGCGTTTAGTTTGGAAATTTGATTTTGCAGTTTTGCCTTTTCGTCTGCTGAAATTTGAGTCGAAATCTCGTTATTTTTTACAAAAAAGCTATGCCCTAGAAGACGCGGAAAAACAGGGAAAAATCTATAAACCGCCCTGTAAGCTAGATGGTTTGAGTAGTCCTCTATCTCTTCGCCATCATCGCTCTTTTTCATCATCATTACCGCGCTATAAGCTACCATGATAGCAAAAACAAACTCCATCCACGGAGAAATCCCAAGTAGACTCGTTCCGACGGCTACAAAGACTAGCCTAAATATAACCGCTCCTATAATGCCAAAATACAGCACTCTGTGACGATAAATTTCAGGAATTTTAAACCACGAAAAAATTGCCGCCATAACGAATAAATTATCGATTGAAAGCGACTTTTCTAAAATATAACCTGAAAAAAATAGGCTCGCCGCCTCGCTACTAACGGCAAGATACAGATATCCGCCAAATGCCGCAGCTACGACAATCCAAAATATAGACCAAAGTGTGGCTTGTTTGAGTGAGATTTTTTCGTCTTTTTTGTGTGCAAAAAAGTCTACCGCAAATGCCGTCGCTACAAATATGACAAAAACGATCGCAGTTTGAAATTCTAAATTATCCAAAAATTCTCCTTAATACCCGCAGCTTTGCTCGGGAAGCCCTCTTTGGCGGTTTAGTTCTTGAGCCGCCTTGCACGCCGAGTATGATTGCTTGCCGGCACAATTTGCGTTAAACCAGTCTATGAGCTGCGAATGCATACGGACGTTTTGATTGTATAAATTTACTTCATGGTTTGAATATCTATTTACGAGATTAGGATTTAATGTTCTTTCTATCGCAAGCGCCTTGTTGTAAATTTTTACGCACTCTTGCATCATTGCATCGCTTATTACAGGTGCGTTGCTGTAAGTTTGCGCCGAGGGCGGGATCTCGTAACCGCCCTCTATCTCAAATGCGCCTAAAATCACAATCGTAGCCACTAAAAAAATAAAATTTTCATAAGTACTTCACTACGGAATTTAAAATCAGCTCATCAAGCTTTCTATCGCTCGTAGGTTCACCGATAGCCGAAAATTTCCACACGCCGTTTCGCTTATACAGCTTGCCTAAAATCATCGCAACCTTATATGCAAATGCGCTATCTCGTACGATATTATACGACGCAAAGACTTTATTTACGCTTTCGTAAAGTCCAATGCTAGCAAACGGAATTTTATCAAAGTCGATTTGATTATAAGAATTTAGCACGAAAAATATTTGCTCTACGTTTGAGTTTAAACGGCTAAGATCGACGCTGATTATTTCGTTATCCAGTCCGTCGTCGCCCCCTACGTCTCCGATCAAGTCATCGCCGCTGTGAAATACGCCCGGGGCTGATTTTTTACCGAAATAGACCACATCACAAAACTGTTTGTTTGAGTCAAACATCGCAGCGCTTAGATCCAAATCCACCGGCTTTATCTTATCTCTAAAAAAGCCTTTTTCGGTTATGGCGCCCCAATTTACTCCTACGCAAAAGCTGTGCAGATGCCCGCCGTCGTCTTTGGCGAGCGATATTTTTTGTCCTTTGACCAAATTTATCGCCATGGCTTGCCCCTATACGTCTAGTCCAAACTGCCTACAAAATCCGGCTAGTCCGTCTTTAAAGCCGCTTCCGTTGGCCGCGAAACGTCACTCGTTGTCTTTAAAGTAAATTTTACCGAACGATACTGCGGTTTCGGTAGAAAAATCCTCTTCTAAATCGTATCTGGCTATTTCCTTGCCGCTTCTTTCATCGACGATTCGCATAAACGAATTTCTTACCATGCCGAAATTTTGCCTTCTAGCGACTGCTTCATGGATGGTGACGACTATGTCGATCTCTTTGACGCTCGGCGAAATTTTAGCTAGGTCTATTTTTATGGATTCATCGTCGCCTTCGCCTTCGCCCGTGCGGTTATCGCCGGTGTGAACTACCGAGCCGTCCGCGCTAATTAGATTGTTGTAAAAGACGAAATTCTTATCGTTTTCTACTTTTCCCGAAGCTCCTACTAAAAACGCGCTCGCATCTAGGTCAAATTCCGCTCCCGTATCGCTAGTATTCGTATCCCAGCCAAGTCCTACTAAAATTTTGCTTAGCCCTAGCCTCTTTGCTCAAACTAACTCTACCGCCCTTTGATAAATTTACCGCCATTTTGGCCTCCTTGAAAATTATTTATCCTATAGGATATAGATTTGTAGATTTTATCTAAATAAAGTTTAAGTTTAACTTTACCTATAGGATAAAATAATGGGCGAAAATTTAGCTTTTTTTAGCGCCGACGAGATACGAAATTTTTATCTGCAAATTTCTACAAACGTCCGCAAGTTACGTGAAAATAAAGGCATTAGTCAGCTTGATATGGCTTTAAGCATGGATATAAAGTCGGTCGCATTTTACTCAAACTGCGAGAATTGCCGCTATGATAAGCATTTTAACCTTGAGCATATTTATAAAATTTCAAAAATTTTAGATGTAGAGGTCGGGGAGATTTTTAAATTTTAGCAATTTAATTTTGGGTTATTGTCTTTTTATGCGGTAAAGGTCTAAATTTGATCGAATAAAATCAAAATTAGGCGTCAATTTTATACGCCTAATTTGCAAGATATAATTCAAAAATATAAGAATAAATTTGACTTCGCGGTCCCGAGGCAAAAGCAGGTTTGCTTCGCCTCGGGGCGCGTATTTATCGCGGTTAAAACGGCTTATACACCATCATCCAGATGATGATGACCATCGCGATAGTCGGCACTTCGTTGTAAGCGCGAAAGAACATACCGCTTTTCTTACAGCGTTTCTCGCGTAGCTGCACCATATAGCGGCCAAGATCCAGATGAAACGCCGCGAGGATGACGACGACGGTGAGCTTGACGTGCATGTAGCCGCTGCGCAAAAGCTCAGGCATCGCGACGATGATCAAAACGCCCGTCAAAAACGTGCCGATCAGCGCGACCCAGCCGATGTAGTGGTACATCTTATACTCCTGCACCTCAACCACGCGCACGAAATCAGGCTTGTCCATATTTTCTGCGTGATAGACGTAGAGGCGCGGCTGATAGAACAAAAACGCCATCCACGAGATGAAACACAAGTAGTGGAAATACTTGATGAGGTTGTAGTATTCTGCCATTTTTTCTCCTTTTAATTTTTATTTTAGCGGCTTGTCTTTTTGCCCTATACTTCGCTTTGCTTCCCTTGCGGTCGCAACTACAAGCAGAGGCTTTTAAATTTGGCTCGGTCATTACCGACCAGGTAACTCCCGTCGCCAAATTTAAAAGCGCCTCGTCTAGAACAAAAATCCTACGCCTTATCTTCTTCTATTCAAATTTGAAGTCAAATTTGTAAATTTGATTCGCCGAGACCCGCGCCTCGAAAATACTAAATTTGAGCGATCTTGATTAGAAAATCGATCAAATTCCCGTAAATTTACCGAGCCTCACCCTAGCAAAATTTCTTTTCTCGCTTCAAATTCCTCTTTGCTTATCGCGCCGCTCTCATAAAGCTCATAGAGGCGTCTAAGCCGCTCTTCGAGGTCTTGCGCGCGCAGTTTGTCTTTTAGTGCTTCTTTTTTCTGATTTTTCTCGACGGCCGCGCCGGTTAAGCGCAGATCAAAGAGCCACCACACGCCCCAAAGCGCCCAAAATACGTAACCTACGATCGCCCAAGCCAGGCTATATCCGATGAAAAACAGCGCCATCATCGCAAAGCCGCTCACGAATTTGCCCAGATAAAATCTATGCCCGCCAAACCAGCCCGTAAGCAGCCAAAGCGCGTAGGCTATATAAACGTTATCGCCCATTTTTGGCCCCTTTTCGCCCAGTGGTGAAACTCTGCCAGAGTATGAGTACGACTCCGACGTCGATCATAACGTCTGCGAGGTTAAAGATCGCAAACTCAAACCACTTGTGCCAGTAGACGTAGTCCACGACGCCGCCGTGAACGAAACGGTCGAGCAAATTCGAACTGCCCGCGCCCAGGATTATACCCGCTCCTAGCGCGTGCTCTTCTAAAATTTCCTTTTTTTGGGCGTCTTGGGTCAAATTTGACTCCGTTTGAGTCGCGGCTCGCTCGTCAAATTTGCGCTTTAGTCGCCAAAGCAGATAACCGCAAACACCCGCAATCAACGCCAGCTGGATAAATTTGAGCCATTCCCCCAGAAACGCAAACATCGAAAATGCCACGCCTCGGTTATATGCAAGCACTAGCGAAAAGTACTCGCCCTGCCACGAAAATCCGCCCAAAAATATCTGCTTGACCGCCTGATCTAGCGCGAAAACGCCGTAAAACGCCGTAAAAAAAACGCCTAAAATTTTAGCCATTTAGAGCTTTTACGAAAAATTTCTCGACCTCATCCATGCGGGTTTTTAGCGCGTCGGCGCACTTGCCTTCAATCAAAAGTCTGATGAGATTTTCGGTGCCAGAGTAGCGAAATAGCGAGCGGATGCCCTCTTTTGCGAGGCTTGCTTCAAGCTCTTTTAGTCCGGCGATGCTTTCAAGCGGCTTTTTCTCTGTTATCTTTAAATTTAGCAAAATTTGCGGATACGGCTTTATCTCGCTTAAAATTTCGCTCGCTTTTTTGCCCTTTTTTAGCACTAGCGCCGCAAACTGCAGCGCCGCCACGAGCCCGTCGCCCGTTTTGGCGTAGTCGCTAAAGATGATGTGACCGCTCTGCTCGCCGCCGAAATTCGTGCCGTTTTCTTTCATCTTTTCAAGCACGTATTTGTCGCCGACGTTTGCGCGTAGGAGCTTGATTTTGTGGGATTTTAGATAGTCTTCAAGCGCCGCGTTGCTCATCACGGTAGCCACGACCGCGCCGCCTTTTAGGGCTTTGTTTTCTTGCAAAAATGCGGCCATGACGCCTAGCAAACTATCGCCGTTTGCCACCTCGCCGCGCTCGTCTACGACTACGAGTCTATCGGCGTCGCCGTCAAACGCAAAGCCTAAATCCGCCCTTAATCGCACGACCTCGGAGGCTAAATTTTGCGGATAGAGCGCGCCGCAGTTTAGGTTTATGTTGCTGCCGTTTGGCTCGTCGTTGATGACGATGGTTTCGGCGCCAAGCTCGCTAAAGATAGTCGGAGCGACCTTATACGCCGCGCCGTTTGCGACATCTAAAACTACGCGCAGTCCGTGTAGGCTTAGGTTTTTAGGAAATGAGTTTTTAATCTGCACGATATAGCGGCCGATGACGTCGTCGATGCGCTTTGCGGCGCCGATTTCTAGCATCTGTTTTTGCGATCTTTCTATGAGCGCGTCGTCAAAATAAATCTTTTCTATCTGCGCTTCGGCCTCTTCGCCCAGTTTATTGCCTTCGCTATCAAAAAATTTAATACCGTTATCGTAGTACGGGTTGTGCGAGGCGCTGATCATGATGCCCGCGTCGCAGCGCATATCTTCGGTGAGAAACGCTATCGCGGGAGTAGGCATCGGGCCGATCTGACGGACGTTGTAGCCCACGGCCGTAAGCCCCGCGACGATAGCGGTCTCGATCATGTAGCCGCTTTTGCGCGTGTCTTTGCCTAGTAAAATAGTGTTCGTATGCGACGCAAACTGTCTAAAATATATCCCCGCGGCCATAGCAAGGCGCATGGATGTTGCGGCGGATAGTTTTTCGCCGGCTTTGCCGCGGACGCCGTCGGTACCGAATAGTTTCATTATCTTTCCTTTTATT
>JBHRQF010000026.1:0-10495 GCA_042645325.1 Campylobacter sp.
AATTTATAGACCGCTATATTACCATAATTATCTTTCTGGTCCAAAATTGCTAATCGCAAATTTGCGTCCGGCTGCGTATCTATGCCGTAAAATTTAAGTCTCAAGGCTAGCTTTTTATCGTCTGTAAAAATTTTTTCTACGCCCTCATTTTTTAGCTCTTTTGCAAGCTCTTTTGCTACGTGATATCTGTAAGCAAAATGCTTGGTCGGATCCTTGAGTGCGCCGTAAAGCGTTTCGTTAAAAAGTACAAACAAAAATCCCGCAAGCAAAGAAGCTGCCGCAAAAGAAGCTAAAATTTTATACCCGCGTCTAAATATCGGCAGTCTCACGCGGTACGAGCTAAAAAATGCTCGAACTAAAATCGGCACCGAAATAACGCAAAAAGGCAAGTAATTTTCGAGCTCCAGCCGCTGTCTGATCGACAAAAACAAGCAAAACAAAAATGCCGTTATGCAGACAAACCAGAGCAAATTTTTGGCCTCTTTTATCCAAATTCTATACATCGCATAGACAAAATAGACGAAAATAAAAGGCGAAAATGCGGCGGCAAAAATACTCACGGTATCAAGCAGATGGCCTCTTGGTTTACCACCCGAGTCAAATCCGTAAAGGTAAAAGCAAAGCGCGAAAAGCAGCGCCGCAACCCACGCCATCCTAGCGTCGCGCCTATAGACGGCAAATATAAAAATGGCCGAAAAATAAACCAAAAATGCGCCGCTAACAAAAGGCAACACGCATAAAAGCGCGTAAAAAGCTAGCATTTTGCGCAGCTGATAAAGATAAATACTTAGAAGCGAAAGCGCGATTATGATGCCGGCGTCGTTTACCAAGATCGCCGACGCCATCGTCGCAGGAAGCAATATAAACACGACCGCGCTTACTACTCGGTCAAATTTGCGTTTTAAAATTTGCTTTGAGACCTTGTAGAGCAGCGCGACGCTAAAAATATGGCAAATAACGAAAGGAAGGCGCAAAGCATAGTCGTTTTGCCCAAAAACCTCGACCGAAAATCTAGCCAAAACGGCTGAAATTTTAGGCGAGTTATAAAACGCATCCGCCTCGTAGTAGCTAATGCTAAGCGTGCTAATCGCATACGACAAAAAGCAAAAATCAATAAGGCAGATGATAAAAAGTAAAAACGTTTCCGAGCGCAACATGGCTAAAATTTGGGCTTAAATTTGCTCTTCCCAGAAAAACTCTATCCACTCGTGTGCCTCTCTTACCGTAAAATCAGGCAACAAAAGAGCTTTTCGTTTGTAAAATATAGTCGCGATCTTTAGCTCGATATGCGGAAAGCGCCTTAAAAGCTCTTGTTTGATAGCTACCATGCTCTCTCCCGTGTCGATCATGTCGTCCACTATCAAAATTTTATTAAATTTAGATAGGTCAGGGATGTTAAAGATATCGATGGTATCGAGCTTTTGCGTCTCTTCGTAGTGGATTGAGTTTAGCGTAAAAAGATTGCGGTTATTTAGCAAGCTCGCTAAAAAGTGCCCCAAAGTAAGCCCGCCGCGGGCGATCGCCAAAATCACCTCGGGCTCGAAATTTGCTTTGATATCCCGCACCATTATTTTTACGTCTTTGTGAAATTCCTCAAACGGATACTTTAGCATATTTTCTCCTTAATGCACTAAAAATACAATAAAACTAATGAGCGCAAGCACTATGACGCCGATATTTACGTATTCCCACTCGCGCCTCATGATACGAACCAGCAAATACGCCATAAATCCAAACGAAAGTCCAGTCGTGATCGAGTACGTAAGCGGCATCAAAATAACTATCAAAAATGTCGATAAGGCTATAGCCGGATCTTTAAAATTTATATTTCCAAGCTCGCTAAACATCAGCACGCCCACCATCACGAGTATCGGATATATCGCGTTTGAAGGGATGGCTTTAAAAAGCGGCAGCATAAAAATCGTAAGTACGAAAAATAGTCCGCAAAATACCGCCGTTAGTCCCGTCTTGCCGCCCTCTTCTACGCCGCTAGCGCTCTCGGCAAACGACGTCGTCGTACTAACGCCTACTAATGAGCCGGCTACCGTAGCTACCGCGTCGGCTTCGAGGGTTTTTTCTAGTTTTTCGACGCCTTTTTGGTTGCTCTCGTCAAAGATTCCCGCCCTATTTCCCACGCCAGCTAGCGTGCCGATAGAGTCGAAAAGATCGGTTACGAAAAAGGTAACGATCACCGGAAGCAGCGCAAAAGATAGCGCGCCCATGATATCAAGCTCTAAAAATATCGGCGATATCGAGGCCGGTAGCGAGATAAACTCCTTCGGATAGGGCGCGATACCGAAAATCCAAGCGACTACCGAGGTCGTAAATACCGCGATGATGAAGGCGCCCTTAACCTTCCATGCCCAAAAAAGTATAACGAAAAATAACCCCACAAAGCCCAAAATAACGTTTGGATCTTTTAAATTTCCAAGCCCGACCAGCACGGCGTCGTTGTTTACGACTATGCCCATTTGCTGAAGCCCGACGAAGGCGATAAAAGCGCCTATGCCCGCGCTTATCGAGCGTCTGACGTCATCAGGGATAGATTTTAAGACCCAGATTCTAAAATTTGTAAAAGATAGCACTACGAAAATTATACCCGAGATAAAAACCACGCCCAAAGCTGTCTGCCACGGTATTTGCATGCCTAGCACGAGACCAAATGTAAAATACGCGTTTAGTCCCATTCCCACGCTCATAGCCACAGGCGTGTTCGCCCATATGCCGTTTAGCACGGTAGCGATCACGGTGATGAGCGCCGTAGCCGTGATGAGCGCGTCCATCGGCATACCCGTCTTGCTCATGATTATCGCATTTACGGGCACGATATACATCATCGTTAAAAAGGTCGTGAGTCCTGCGCTAAACTCGGTCTTTACGCTAGTGCCATTTTGCTTGAGTTTAAAAAAATCCAATTCCGCCTCCTTAGTTATCGTAAATTTTTAGTTCGTTATACAAGCTATCTCGCTCTACGGGGACAAAGTCCGAAGTCTGAATGAGATCGGTAAAATTTCTAAGACTCATACCGCTTGCCGATTTCGCTCCGGCAGCGCTTTGGATGCTCTCTTTTTCTATCGTGCCGTCTAGATCGTCAGCGCCAAATTCCTGCGCGACCATGGCTAAATTTATCGTCGAGGTCGCCCAGTATGCCTTTATATGCGCGACGTTATCGAGCACCAGACGCGAGATCGCAAAGGTCTTTAAAATTTCGGCCGAGCCGGGATAGTTTTCTACTTTTAGATAGTTGTTATCGCGCTGATAAACAAGCGGGATAAAGGCGTTAAATCCGCCCGTTTTATCCTGCAAATTGCGAATCCGCAGCATATGATCGATGCGGTTTTGCCTGCTTTCTACGTGGCCAAACAGCATAGTAGCGTTACTTTCCCTGCCTTTTTCGTGCCAAAGGCGGTGGATTTTGAGCCAGTTTTCCGAGCTCACCTTGCCTTTGCAGATTTTACGCCTAACCTCTTCGTCAAAGATCTCCGCTCCGCCGCCGGGCATGCTATCCACGCCGTATTCGAGCATCTTTTCTACGACTTCTTCATAGCTAAGGCCGTGTTTTCGCGATAGGAAATCAACCTCCGCTGCAGTTAGCGCTTTGACGTGGATTTGCGGGTATTTTTCCTTTATTTTTTTAAAAATTTCCAAATACCACTGCCATGAGGTATCGGGGTTGTGCGCCGAGACGATGTGTATCTCTTTTGCACCGCCGGCGACGCTTTTTTCGACGATTTTTAGGATCTCTTCGTGACTCATCGTATATGGGTTTGGATTTTTGCGGTTTGCCGAAAACGCGCAAAATTTACACACATCCGCGCAGATGTTTGTCGGATTTATGTGGCGATTTACGTTAAAAAACACCTTTTTACCATGCAGTTTTCGCCTTTTTGCGTTTGCGAATTTACCCAGCGTAAAAAGGTCTAGGTCGTACAAGCCGGCGCATTCGTCCGCGTCCAGACGTTCGCCGCTTTGGAGTTTTTCTATTAAATTTGTCAAATTTTATTCCGAAAATAGATATTAAACGGCGATTATATGTTAAAAAAGCTTTGTTTTTGCAAAATTTTAGTATCATCGGATAAAATTTACACAAAAAGACGGCGGTAAAAAAGTGGCTTTAAAAGGAAATTTAAGCGGCGTTTTGGGCGGCGCAAATTTGGCCTCGCAGCTAAAAAAGCTTCAAGGCAAGGGCTTTGCAAATTTCATTGCAAAGCAAAGCGACGAGCTAATAAAAGCTCTATGCGCGCGGGTTTTGGACGAGATTTTCGCGGACTTTAACCCAGACGTCGATTTTATACCGTTTTGCGTCATCGCTACCGAAAAGTACGCCGACAACCTCATCTCCACAAGCTCGGTTTTAGAGGTTTTACTCGTTTTTAAAGAAAACGCGGGCTTTAACGTCAAATTTATCCTAAAAAAGCTAGTCGCCGCGCTGGAGGGCTCAAATTTAAAGCTAAATATCAAAATTTGCGAGCTGGGCGAGATTTTCGAATCTCACAAAAACGACCACAAAGCAAAGGCCGCGTTTAGCCGCATCCGCTACATCTGCGGCTCGCGGACGCTTTATAAGGCCGCCCGGTCGGAGATTTATAAAACTCGCGAATTTAACGCGCAAGAAAATCTCAAATTTTACGCCAAAAATTTGGGCGCTTTTAACGAGATCCCAAATATTAGGCAAGAGCCCGATCTTAAAAACGATCTTGGCGGCACAAACGACATCTACTACCTAAACTGCGCCCTAAACGGCTTTGAAAACGAGATCAGCATGCGCTCGCAGGCTCTAAAATTTATCGACGAAAAGGAGCTTAGCGCGCTAAATTTGGCGACTGATTTTATCCTCTGCGTAAAATCGGCGCAAAATTTGACCCTGGGCTCGGACGTTTTCGCCCCAGCTAAGCTAAACGAGATCACCGCGCTCATGCAAACCAAGTCCAAAAAAACGCAAGAAAACAGCAGCGTCATCTCGCAAAAGCTCTTTTTCTGCATGCACTCGGTCGCCGTTTTTTCGCGCTATCTGGTCGCTAGCTTTTACAGGAGCAAATTTACAAGCGGGGTTAAATTTAGCCAACTGCGAGCCGCGCGGCTAAAAAACGGATTTTATAGATTTGAAAACACGATTTACGTACCGCTACACGTCCGCGCTAGGCCGCTAAATACCGTACTAAAGCAGCTTTTGGCTCTCGGCGATGCGGAGTATAAATTTGACGTCGGGACGATCTTTTATCTAAAACGCGCGCAAATCAGCAAAGAGGACGCCGAGGATTCGCTCGCGCTTTTTAGAAAAATTTTGATGCGAAACCATGCTCACTGCATCATCAAAGCGCTTTTGGACGCGGAGATTTTGCCCGTTTTGGTTAAACCGCTCGAGCACGCCGTAAATTTGGCCGAATTTGACGGCTACCATAAATTTAGCGTCGGCGAACACTGCGTTTTAAGCGTCAAATTTGCCGAAAATATCAAAGATAAATTCGTAAAATCGCTTTACGACGAGCTCTGCCTTGAGGGGCGAACGCTGCTAAAGCTAGCATTGCTGCTGCATGACGCGGGCAAGGGTCTAGGCGGCGATCACTCGGTCGTGGGCTCAAATATTTTCCGCGCCTACGCCGCAAAGCTAAATTTGAGCGCAAAGGCCGTAAATATAGGCGTTACGCTCGTGCGCTACCACACGCTGATGAACGACGTGGCAAACCGCGAGGATATCTACGATCAGCGCACGATTTTTAGCTTTATCTCAAAACTAGGCGATCCGCAAACCCTAAAACTCGCCTACATCGTCGCCTACTGCGTGATAAACGCGACGGATGAAAAGCTCTATACGCCCTACTTGGCGCGACTTTTGCGCGAGCTTTACGGCATTTGTTTGCAGAGCTTCGAGGATGAAAACCTACTTGACGAAGCTTCAAGGCGCGTAAAAAAGGAGCTTAGTATCAGAAGAAACGCCAAATTTGCTGCCTTAAGCGAAAATTTGAAAGAAAAAATTTTCGCTATCAGATCAAATTTACTCTTTGCCAAATACCAGCCAGCAGATATCATCGCTATCGCCTGGGCCGCGCAAACTGCGGATAAACTAAGCGTGCAGGTACAAAATCACCAAAGCCTAAGCATCGAAATTTACGCGCAAAACTACCCGAATTTAGCCGTATTGCTCTCGGCTCTGGCACATCTTGATCTTGGATTTATGGAGATTTTCGAGCTGTTTGACGGTAAATTTTACGTGAAGCTCGAGTTTAACAAAAACGTAAAATCAAGCGAGCTAGAAACCCTAAAAAACCTCATCGAAATCTCGCTAAAAAGCGGCGCCTCAGCGCAGATAAATCGCCCGACAATACTAAAAGGCGAGCTAAATTTTGACCAGGACCACTCGCAAGAGTACGCAAAGCTGGGCATAAACGCAAAAGATCAGCGCGGACTGATGGCTTACGTATTGGGAGTTTTTAAGGAATTTGATGTAAAAATAGCCAACGCCAGAATCCAAACCGTAAAAAACAGGACGCGAAATTTGCTGCTTATACAAAAGCGCGAGGGCGTGGATCTGGGCGAAATTTTAAAATTATTAGAAAGCGAGTAAACATGTGCGGAATCGTCGGTTACGTCGGCAATAGAGAAAAAAGAGAGTTTATTTTAAACGGATTAAAAGAGCTTGAGTACCGCGGCTACGACAGTGCGGGCATGGCGGTGATGAGTCTGGATGGCGGTTGTGACAAATGCACGCAGGAGATCGCCTTTTTCAAAGCCATAGGCAAGCTTGAAAATTTAGCCAAAAAATCAGAGGGCTTTAGCTCTAGCGGCGAAGGCGTCGCGATCGGTCACACGCGCTGGGCTACGCATGGCAAACCGACCGAGATCAACGCTCACCCGCACCTAGGCGAGCACTCTTTCGTCGTTCATAACGGCATCATCGAAAACTACAAAGAGCTAAAAGAGGAGCTTGAAGCAAAGGGCGTTAGCTTCCTTAGCCAAACCGACACCGAGGTTATCGTGCATCTTTTTGAGGAAAATTTAAAAACTATCGGCGAGCCGTTTAAAGCATACGAAGCCACGGTAGCGCGCCTGCACGGCGCATACGCGACGCTGCTTATCACCAAAACGGCTCCCGGGAAAATATTTTTCGCCAAGGACGCCGCGCCGCTAGCTATCGGCAAAAGCGAGGGCAAAGAGGTATTTTTCGCCTCCTCCGACGCTCCGCTGATCGGCCTAGCCAAAGAGGTGTGCTATCTGGACGACAAAAGCTACGGATTTGTTAGCATTGACGAGATTGCGGTTTTTAAAGACGCAAAAAAACTAAGCCCGAGCTTTGCCGCTCTGCCTGCGGATAAAAGCTACGCGCAAAAAGAGGGCTACCGATTTTTCATGGAAAAAGAGATCTACGAACAAAGCGCGGTCGTCTCAGAAACTCTGATGGGGCGCGTCAAAGAGGATGCAGTAGGTCTTGAAAATTTAACCGACGAGTATCTACGAAATATCGATGATATCGTGATCTGCGCATGCGGCACGAGCTATCATGCGGCCCTTACGGCTAGCTATCTTTTTGAGAGGCTAGCTGACACGAGAGCTAAGGTCGAGATCGCGAGCGAATTTCGCTATAGACGCCCGAAACTAAACAAAAACACTCTTTTTATCGTCATATCGCAAAGCGGTGAAACCGCCGACACTCTAGAAGCGCTAAAAATCGCCAAGCAAGCGGGACTAAAGACGCTGGCCATCTGCAACGTCGATAACTCCTCGATCGTGCGCCTGGCAGACGACACGCTGCTAACTCGCGCGGGCATCGAAAAGGGCGTAGCCAGCACCAAAGCCTTCGCCACGCAGGTAGTAACGCTGTGGATGCTAGCGCTGCAAATCGCGCAGGCTAAAGCCTCCATAAGCAAAGAAGAGCTAAAAAACGAGATCGCAGCACTCCTGCACGTTCCGCAAATTTTAAATATCAGCAAAGAGCCGCAAGAGCGCATCCGACGCCTAGCAAAGCACTATTTGCACGGCCACGGCTTCTTTTTTATCGGGCGCGATATATTTTATCCGCTTGCGCTAGAAGGCGCGCTAAAGCTCAAAGAGATCTCCTATTTGCACGCCGAGGGCTATCCTGCGGGCGAGATGAAGCACGGCCCTATCGCGCTTGCCGATGAGAGGCTCTTTACGATCGCGCTGATGCCGCAAACCGTCCTCTACGAAAAAACCAAGAGCAATGTCGAGGAACTCGCCGCTCGCGACGCCTACATACTTGCTATCAGTCCCGAGGAGTTCGAGCTTAGCGATGATTTTATCAAAACAAGCAAGCAAGCTCACCCGATGAGCGAGTTTTTCGAGATGATGATCATCCTGCAGCTTTTTGCGCTGGAAATCGCCGTGAGGCTGGGCAACGACGTGGATATGCCGCGAAATCTCGCTAAAAGCGTGACTGTAGAGTAAAATTGATAGGCGAAATTTGACGGGCGACGATGCTAAATTTCGCTTTTAGGCCTATCCAGCAAATTTGGGCGATATAAATTTACTCGCCCAAATTTCTACCGATTTTTATTTATTATTTTTAAACTTACCTATACGCAAATTTATTATCGCCCGGGAACATCATACAAAATTTAAACGAAAAATATAAAAATTTATCAAAAAAGGCTAGCTAAAAAGGCAAGTCACCTCACGTCGCTGATGAACGACGCAAAATGGCTCAAGCTCTGCGAAATTTTAGAAGCCTCGGGTTGCAAGGGCTTACGCACAAAACTGCTTTCAAGCGACGAGGAGATCGCGCTCGTCTGCGGCTTTGGGTGTTTAGGGGACGGGTATTTCGACTGCGCCAACGGAGCTATTTTGTTTAAAGACTTGCACTGGGTTTTCGTGCCTAAATTTTACGAGCGGGCGCGCATGAACAGAGCCGAAAAGCTCACATCAAATTTTATCCCAAATCCGCTTGAAGCGGTGCTGGACGCCATGACAAAGGCGGGTAAATTTGACTACGAAATAGACGAAAGCGGGCTAAAAATTTACGGATATAGATAAATTTGGCGCAGGCAAACGAAGTCAAATTTAAAGCCGCGCTTGCTCGCCAAATGCAGCGAAATTTGATAAAATTTGACGAAATTTAACTAAAAGGAGCAAATATGGGTGCTCATCTATGTCCAAAATGCGGCGAAAACACGATCTACTTCGACGGCATCTGCCACTCGTGCAGCCAAAGGCAGAGGCGGGATGAAATTTTAAACCTAAGCGCGGACGAAGTAGAAGCGATGATCTTAAAAATCGCGGATCGTATCGACGAGATCGAAAAATGGGATGAGATTTGCAATGATTTTTGGGCGCTTTTTAGCCTGCTGGGCATCCACGATCCAAGGATCGCTAGAGCCGCGGCAGCAAAGGAGATCTACTATCCGCCCGAGCTCTACTTCGGCGCGTCGGACGACGTAAAAGACGCACTCATGACAAAACTAAACTCACTAGAGGACAACTCCAAAAATGTGCTAAATCACCTTCTTTGCGCGCTTGCCTGGCAGGGCGGCGAGCAGACGGCCGAGCTTTTTTACGAGCTGTATAAAAACCCGAGGCCGTGGCGTAAAAAACTCTACGTGGGCACCGAGTTTTACGCAAAAATCGGCGGCTGGGCATTTGATGAGACGGGCGAGCGAAAATCGCTCGTTTTTGAAAAGTGCCTCACCGCGGTGCGCGTAAAAGATGGCGAAATCGCGAGCCAAGGCGCAAATTTAAACTCAAATCAAAGCGTGGACGATGCCGTGCAGATCGGCGAGCCTACGGGCCAAAAGTGCGAGTTTTGCGGCTGCGAGATGCTTGATATGCTGCGCCTAAAGGCAACTGATCCGCGGCTTGCGTTTTTAAATTTAAAGCACGACGCGATATTTCGCTGCTGCCCGACCTGCGTCGGCTCGGTCAGATATTTTTGTAAACGCGGCCCAGACGGCGAGATAGAACTAAGCCATGATGGCGAAGGCTTTGACGAAAGCTACTTTTCGCAGGAGGATTTTGCATGTCTGTGCAGTATGAAATTTAAGCTAGGCGGCGAAGTTTCCCAGTTTTACGGCTGTTTTAGCGAGCTTGATACGACCGTGGGCGGCTATCCGCAGTGGGTGCAGGACGCCGAGTATCTGACCTGCCCTAGCTGCGGCGGGACGATGAAGCATCTAGCGCAGATCCCATTTGGCGAGATGATACAGGGCGAAGGGGTCATATACGTGCAAATTTGCGAGAAATGCGAGGTTTTGGGCGGCTGTTTTCAGTGTACGTGAGGCAAGTTAATCAGCTATAATGTAAATAAAATTTGATTTAAGGAGAAAATATGGGGTTATTTAGTTTTGGTAAAAAGGCTGAAAAAGCGCAAAATCCAAGCACTTTTGCCAGCAGGGTGGATAAATTTTGGGCGGAATTTAGCGGCGTGATAGATGAAATCAAGGCCGATCTAGCAGCGGAAGAGTTTGAAAAGGCGATGCGAAAGACCGACGAGAAGCTTCGTATCTGTCTTGCCGAGCCGTATTTTATGACGGGGCTTGCGGGCGAT
>JBHRQF010000027.1:0-10445 GCA_042645325.1 Campylobacter sp.
GCATAAGTTATCTTGTTTTTTAAATCACTTTTTAGTCTCAATCGTTAAAAAATAGTTATTATATATCTATTTCTAATATTTTTACTTGTAATTAACTTTACTTTTAGGTATAATCCCGAAAATTTAGACTAAAAAAGGAGAAACATGAAACAAAACGGCTTTTTGAGAAAGACTAGAATAAATTGTATAAGATCGAAGACAATTAATTTTACTCGCGCGTTTACGATGATTGAGCTAATATTCGTAATCGTCATAATAGGTATCATAGCCGCAGTAGCCATACCTAGACTACAAGCCAGCAGGGACGATGCGTGGGCGGTCGCGATGGCTACGCAGATCAAATCCACTATAAACGACGTAATAAATCACGTAAACGCTACGGGCAATAGCAACATAAAATTTAAAACTTATCCTGCCATTTCTAATTTCTACGGCCCTGTAGATATGACGTCAAGTATAGGCATAGAAATCGCAGAGGATACGCACCAGATGTTTCCGAGAGGTTGGCTTACGAATCCAAGTAGCGTTCTGGCTTCGTGGGCGGATGGCGGTGCAGTACCTATATATTCAAAAAAAGCAAGCATGGGTAGCGGCAATCTGTGCGTATACATAGCCGCCTCTAATATAGACGACATTCCTTTTACGTCCGAGCATCCGGCAAGACCGGGTATCTCCGTAGCAGCGGGAAACGTAGGACATATAGGCGGCATGATGAATGACGGAGAGGATAGAAGGTGCGATATTTTAAGAGGTCTTTTAAAAAAAGCGTTTCCGACGGAAGTAACTCCTCCAGGCTACCACACGGTTAACTTCGTAGACGTACCCGCATTTCCGAAAGCAAAATTGTAGAATTGTACGGCGGCTCGGGGCACAGACGCATTAAATTTAGCTCCGCGGCTCGCTTTTCGTGCAAGCAAAACCGTTGTCGCATTATAAATCCAATAACGCCTCGTTAAAAATAAACCGATTTTACTTCTGCAATGTCGGCAGATGCCAGCCCAGATAATACGCCGCAAGCCTAAACACGACGCCAAACGCAAAAAGCCCCATCACCCAAAACACGCTCGTAAATCCCGCATAATCCATAGCAAAATAAATCA
The DNA here is from genome assembly GCA_042645325.1 of Campylobacter sp. GTDB lineage: Bacteria > Campylobacterota > Campylobacteria > Campylobacterales > Campylobacteraceae > Campylobacter_A. The sequence continues at coordinate 1,101 of JBHRQF010000027.1, forward strand.
GTCCCACGACGATGCTAACCGTCGCGTAAAGCCCGGTTTTAAGACACCATGGCACTTCGTTAAACAGCACGTCGCGTATCATGCCGCCGCCTACGCCGTTGCAAAGCGCGAGTAGCACGACGCCAAAGACGTTGTAGCCAAACTGCAGTGCCACGATCGCCCCGACGATAGAAAAGCTCACTAGATCCACGGCGTCGGTGGTGACGAAAAGGAATTTTTTCTCGATGTCGCTTCGCTTGTGTAGGCGCAAAAACGCCGAGAGAAAGAGCATCACCATCACGATGATGCACGGGGCGTAGTGCGTGAACGAATACGGCGGGCGCGAAACGATAGCGTCGCGCATAAATCCACCTCCAAGCGCGGTTAGAAGCGCAGCGATAAAGATACCCAGCCAGTCGCAGTCGCGCTTAACCGCGAAGATAAATCCGCTCGTGGCGGCCGAGGCGATGCCGATGTATTCGGCGACGAGGAGCGCAGTCATTTTTAACCTTAAGTTTTTAAACGAGATTTTACATTTTTAAAATAAAAAAGCAGTTAAATCTAAATAATATTTAATTCGTAAATAGCCTACGATTTATTTAAAGTAGGCACCGAAAAAGAAGCAAAAAATTACGCAAAAAAGAGCAAAATTTAAACGCATTTTATGCGGCATATAGACTACGACTTTAACCTACGAGCTACAAGAATTTACCGCTTAACGTCTCGCACACTTATTCAGACCCCATTGGACTAAATTTAGGCTATACCGATAAATCGGCGCAGCCTGCTTGCCGCAAAATTTGCCTAGCCTAAAAGCTAGTCGATCAGCGCAGTCGCCGTCCGTAAGATTATCGCTGCAAAGACGTTTAGACGCGTAAGCGTGAAAATGCGACACGTCCGCCGTCTAAACTATCTAAAGTAGTATATACGCCGGTGCAAAATACGCTAATGCACCGAAAATACTAAATTTTAAAATTTTCTATCTCGTTAAAATTTAGATAGCGATAAATTTGCGCCTCTTTGCCCACAAGCTTTTGGGGCACGATGTTCATATATTCGCTCACGCTAGGTAGCCTGCCTAGCACGGCGCAAACTGCCGCTAGCTCGGCGCTACCAAGATATACGCGCGCGCCCATACCCATACGATTATCAAAGTTTCGCGTCGAGGTCGAAAACACGGTCGCGCCGTCGTTTACGCGGGCTTGGTTACCCATACAAAGCGAACAGCCAGGTACCTCCGTGCGAGCGCCCACAGCGCGAAAGATATCATAATAGCCCTCCTTTTCGAGCAGGGCCTGATCCATCTTGGTTGGCGGCGCGATCCAAAGACGAGTGGGCAGCGTGCCGAGCTCACGCAGAGCCTCGCCGAGTGCTCGGTAGTGGCCGATATTGGTCATACAACTACCCACAAACACCTCGTCGATCTTATGCGGGCGCGAGCTACTAGCCAAAATTTCGCTCAGAGTCGCGACGTCGTCGGGATCGTTCGGGCAGGCTAGGATGGGCTCAGCGATCTCGTCCAAATTTATCTCGATCACCTCGGCGTAGCGCGCGTTTTTGTCGGCTCGCAGCAGCTCTGGCGCCGCTAACCACTCGCGCATTTTTGCCGCACGGCGCTCTAGGCTAGCCCTGCTCTCATACCCGGCCTCTATCATCGCCTCGATGAGAGCGACGTTTGAGCGGACGTATTCGGCGACGCTCTGCTCGCTCAAATTTACCGCGCAGGCCGCCGCAGAGCGCTCGGCCGAGGCGTCGCTTAGCTCAAAGGCCTGCTCGACTTTTAGATTTTCTAGCCCCTCGATTTCTAAAATTTTACCCACAAATACGTTTTTCTTGCCCTTTTTTTCGACCGTGAGCAGCCCGCGCTTGATCGCGTAGTATGGGATCGCGTTTACCAGATCGCGTAGTGTCACGCCCTTTTGTAGCCGCCCGCTAAATCGCACAAGCACGGAGCCTGGCATATTTAGCGGCATAGCCCCGGACACCGCCGCAAACGCCACCAGTCCGCTACCCGCAGGGAAGCTCACGCCGATAGGAAAGCGCGTATGAGAGTCTCCGCCCGTGCCCACGGTGTCGGGCAGCACCATACGGTTTAGCCACGAGTGTATGACGCCGTCGCCGGGCCTTAGACTCACTCCGCCGCGCGAGCTCATAAATTTAGGCAGCGTCCTTTGCGTTTCAAGGTCGCTAGGCTTTGGATAGGCCGCCGTATGACAAAAGCTCTGCAGCACGAAATCAGCTGAAAATCCAAGACTGGCCAGCTCCTTGATCTCGTCGCGCGTCATCGGCCCCGTAGTGTCCTGCGAGCCTACGGTTAGGGTTGCAGGTTCGCAGTACTGCCCTGCCCTAACCCCCTGCACGCCGCAGGCCTTGCCCACGATCTTTTGAGCTAGCGTGTAGCCCTCGCTCTCGTCCGTTTGCGGCTGCGCGGGCTTTGCGAATATATCCTCCGTGCCTAAATTTAGCGCCGCTTTGGCCTTAGCGCAAAGCGAACGGCCGATGATGAGCGGTATGCGCCCGCCGGCTCTGATCTCGTCAAATATCGTATTTGGCGCAAGCGTAAAGCGAGCGACCGGCTCGCCTTCAGGTTTTTCGTTTTCGTTTAAATTTTCAAATTTAGCTTCGCCGTAAATCGAAACCGCATCAAATTTACCCTCGGCATTCAAATTTACCCGCCCGACGCGGAAAATCTCGCCCGCATACGGATAGATATCCACGATGTCACCCGTCTCTAGCGCGCTCGCGTCAGCTACTATGGGCAGCGCGCCGCTATCCTCGGCGGTGTTGAAAAATATCGGCGCGATCGCCGTGCCTATCACGATGCCGCCCGTTTTTTTGTTCGGCACGCCCTCTATCTCGCGCCCGAGGTGCCACTGGATGGAGTTTATGCCGCTCTTTCGGCTACTGCCGGTGCCCACGACGTCGCCTGCGTAGACGACTTCTAGCCCGCTTTTTTTAAGCTCGCGGATCGTTTCTAGGCTGCCTGGTTGGCGTTTAACTAGCATCGCGTTTGCGTGCAGCGGGATATCGGAGCGCGTGTAGGCCTCGCTGGCGGGGCTTAGATCGTCGGTGTTGGTTTCGCCGGCGACCTTAAAGATCACCGCCCTGATACGCCTAGGCAGGCTCTCGCGCGCCCTAAACCACTCAGCCTCCGCCCACGATCGCAGAACTTCTAGCGCAAATTTATTGCTTTTAGCAAGCTGCGCTACGTCGTTAAAATAATCATGCACGAAAATCGTCTCTTTTAGCATGTTACAGGCGGCCTGCGCTACGGCCTCGTCGGCGTTTTTTAGGCTTTCAAGTAGCACGATGACGCTGTATCCGCCAAGCATCGGCCGCAGTAAATTTACGGCGGCGATTTTGTCAAGGCCGCTTATCTCAAGCCCGTGATTTATAATCTCGTTTAAGAACTCCGCCTTTACCTTCGCCGAGTCGTCTACGCCCGGATTTACGCGATTTGCGAGTAAATTTATAAGCTCGCTCCGCCTATCTCCGCCTTGTTTTAAAAGCTTGCAAACCTCCTTCGTCTGCTCCTCGTTTAGCGGTAGCGGTGGCACGCCTAAGCCCTCGCGCTCTTTTACGTGATTTTCGTACTGCGTGAAAAAGTCCATCGTTTATCCTTATTAAAATTTACGTAATTTTAGCAAAACAAAGCGAAATTTGGCTAAATTTAAGCACTTGATTTTAAGGAATTACGATGCAAAAAGCGTATTTTGACTCGCCTATCGGCGTTTTGGAGATTTGCGGCGACGAGAGCGGAGTTTGCGAGATAAATTTCGTGCGAGATTTTGTCCGCACGGACGTAACGGACGCAAATTTAAATCTCTGTTTAAGCGAGCTTGAAAGCTATTTTAAAGGTGAGCTAAAAACCTTTAGAACGCGGCTAAATATCGGAGGCACGGCGTTTCAGAGGTGCGTTTACGAAAATCTGCAAAAGATCGCTTACGGGCAGCGCGTCACGTACGCCCAGCTCGCAGCGATGACTGGGCGACCAAAGGCGTTTCGCGCGGCAGGCTCGGCAAACGCAAAAAACAAAATCCCGATCATCGTGCCCTGCCACAGAATAGTCGCCTCAAAAGGCCTTGGCGGATACAGCGGCGGCGAAGGGCTGGCGACTAAAATTTGGCTTTTGGAGCACGAAGCGAAATTTAAAGACAAAGCTTAACGTCTTTAAAACTTGACGATGTAAAATTTATCTAAACGAGTACAAATTTGATGGCTTAATTCTAGTTGAGCATAATCCCATTCGCACGAAGTACGGCACCGTTTTTTGTCGGCAAAACGTGAGATAAATTTGACGCGGAACCGCGCCGCTTTGACCGTTTGCGCTGTCTTGCCAGGCAACAAAAATTTTAAAAATAGCAAAATTTATCGCCCAAAACCCCGCTCAAAAAACATCAGCCAAAAACATCTCTTAAGCCGGCGCAAACCGCTAAATTTTATTATTTTTACCCTTGGCTTGCGCGAGATCCCTACGATTTAAAAACCACACTATAAACAGAAAAAAGGCGGCTATTTTTAAGCATGCGTAGATCGAATCCATGCGTCTCTGTGGCGTTTGCAGTTCATCTTCGTAGCTATATTTGACGTAAACCTTACCCGCATCGTCTTCTAGCTGCAAAATTCTATTTCCTAGCGGCACTACCTTGCTATATATAACCGCCCTCTTTTTTATGAGCGGTCTATATTTATTGTCATCTCTGCTATCTATGTAGTATGACACCGCCCGGCCGTCGTCTAGCCTCAGTTTTAGCTTTCCGTCGCCTTTTAGACCGTAGTTTGCAGACTCCACCGTCCCTACGTTTTTCGTTAGTTCGTTTAGCGGTTTAAAATCACTATAAAAAATCATATCCTTGATAATAAACAGGATCAAAGTAAGACACAAACCGACCATAGCCATCAAAAATGCCGAAAAAATACTTCTTAAGGCAGAGCCGTTGCCGTAAAATCCCCTTTTTATAAAAACTACATACAAATACGAGTTTTTGATTTTTTCTTTAAATTTCTCCAAATTTAACTCCCGTTACTTGATATTATTTATCCCCAAATACCAGCGTAAACACGCCGCTAGCGATTAGCGCGATGCCGATCCACTCTCGCGCGCTCGGGCGCTCGCCTAAAAATATAACCGCAAAAATGACTACCAAAACGACGCTAAGCTTATCTATCGGCGCTACCTGCGACGCGGAGCCTATCTGAAGCGCTTTAAAATACGCCAACCAAGACGCGCCGGTGGCCAGTCCGCTAAGCGTCAAAAACAGCCAGTTTCGCGCGCCAAGCTCGCCAAGGGGCTGCCACTTTTTAGCATATGTGAGAAACAAAATCAGCGCCGCAGCAATAACGAGCGTCCTGATAAAAGTCGCGAAATTTGAGTCTATACCATCAAGCCCGACCTTGGCGAAAATCGCCGTAAGCGCGGCAAAAACCGCCGAAGCTAGCGCCCATAAAGCCCACTCTTGCATGATTTGTCCTTTGCGAAATTATAGTCAAATTTTACGGCAAATTTAGCTCAAAAGGGTGCAAATTTAAAATGAAAAAATAAGAGAAAGCTGCAAAGCGATCAAATTTATACTAGTTTTACTGACATCTTGATGCTGCAAATTTGAACCAAAAATCACCTTAAACCTCAGCGCCGACTTCCTTAAATTTATCCACAAAAAAGGCGATTTTCTCAAAAACATTTTGCTTTACGCTTAGATACTTTGGATTTAGCGGACTCATTTTAGGTAAAATTTCGTTTAAATCAGTTCCGTTTTCACTGGCGTATCCACGTTTTAACGATGCACTAATATATCTTTTTGCGGCATTTTCATTTAAATTTAACGATTCGATCAACTCTTTTGCTTCGTGCGACATCTCACCTTTTGCAAATTTAAAAAACGCCTCCACGACGCCGGCTCTATCTTTTAGCGCATCCAAATCGGTCCCGTTTATAAAATCTACTATCAGCCCCTCTTTTGAGCGATTTTCTAGGCTAGCGCGTATGATTCGGCGGATCTCCTCAGCGAGTGCAACTTTATCTTTGATCTTTTTGTTATGCTCAAATATCAATCCTAGAATGTAATCTAAATTTATCTCCTGCGACTTGAGCAGGTCGATCTCAAAGACCACATCGTCCCAGTCTATCTTTTGTGCTTCTTTTTGCTCGCCCGCTCTTTCTTTTCTGAGCCAGTCTCTTATATCGTTATAGGTAGAGCGGTAGTCTTGAAGTGCTCGCACGCTAGGCACTTTTATACCTTGCATTGCCTGTAAGTCCTCTTCGCTTAGATAAAATTTTTCTTTAAATTCGCGCACTGAGTTCTCGTCATCTAAATTTATCTCCTGTAAAGCCTGCAACGCCGCAAATTCATCATAGTTTTGCAGAGCATTTTCTACGCGCAGATACTCGCCAAAAAGCTTCACAAAATCCTTTTTATCTTTTTGCGTTTCTATTCTGCTAGGATCAGCAAAACGCGTCTCAAGCTCGCTCGTAACTTCTAGAAATCCTCGTCTAGCCTCGCCGGTAGCGGCATCGGTAAAGCCCTGCATATATTCTTTGTAGCTCTTTTCTAGTATCACGTTTTTGGTGTTATTTTTACCAAAAAGCGTGATGGCATCGATCGTAGCTTGCTGCAAGTCTCTAAAAGTCACGATATTGCCGAAGGTCTTAGTAGCGTCCAAGATTCTATTCGTACGAGAAAACGCCTGTATCAAACCGTGATAACGTAAATTTTTATCCACAAATAACGTATTTAAGGTAGGTGCATCAAATCCTGTTAAAAACATACCCACGACTACAAGCAGATCGATCTCCTGCTTTTTCATGTGTTCGCTCAAGTCACGGTAATAGTCCTGAAACGACCTACCGTCGATGCTAAAATTCGTCCTAAAATAGGCGTTATAATCTTTTATCGCCGCATTTAGAAATTCTTTTGAGCTCATATCCATCGTCTCGGGTTCAAAATTTTCGTCCGCTATCTCTCCGGCAACGCCCTGCTCCTCGTTTTGCGAAAATGAAAAAATCGTCGCCACTTTTAGCGGTTGCTCTTTGTCTTTTTGTAAATTTTTAAACGCCTCGTAGTAAGCTCTCGCAGCCTCGATAGAGCTTACAGCAAACATAGCGTTAAAGCCTTTGCCGCTTGCGTTTAGGCGGTGTGTTTTTTGTTTGAAACGATCCAGGATATACTGCGAAATCTCTTTTATACGATCAGGGTGCAAAAATGCCTCTTTGCTCTCCGCAGCGCTTAGTTTTAGCTCATCTTTTTCAGTCTCAAATTCTCTAAATTTAGGCCTTACGTCGTTATAATCAACCTTAAATTTAAGCACTTTTTCGTCTCGCACGGCATCGGTTAATATATACGAGTGAAGCTCGCTTCCAAATACGCTTTGCGTCGTCTCCGCTCCTAGCGCATTTTGTGGAAATATCGGCGTACCAGTAAAACCGAACTGAAAAAATCGCTTAAATTTTTTCTTTAAATTTTTCTGCGCCTCGCCAAACTGCGAGCGATGGCACTCGTCAAATATAAAAACGACCTCCTTTTGATATACGGCCAGCTCGCTTTCGCTTTTCATCAGATTATTTAGCTTTTGTATGGTCGTTACGATTATTTTACCGTCCTCTTTTTCCGTGTTTCGTTTTAGTTCGGCGCAGCTTGCGGAGCCGTTTACGCTATCTTTTGAAAATTTTTGATACTCTTTCATCGTCTGATAGTCTAGATCTTTACGATCTACTACGAAAAAGACCTTATCTATAAAATCAAGCTGAGTAGCGAGCCTCGCTGCCTTAAAGCTAGTTAGCGTTTTGCCTGATCCTGTCGTATGCCAGATATAGCCGCCGCCCTCCGGCTTTGCATAGCATTTACTAAGATGCGAGCTATTTATCTTCCACAGTATACGTTCAGTCGCTGCGATCTGGTATGGACGCATGATTAGCAGCGTATCGCTAGCGTCAAATACGCAGTATTTTATCAGTATGCTTAAAAGCGTATTTTTGGCTAAAAAAGTCGCAGTAAAGTCCTTTATGTCCTTAATTGGCAAATTTTTAGAATCCGCCCAGTTGATAGTAAAATCGAAGCTAGTTTTATCGCGCTTTGTAGTATTTGCAAAGTAGCGCGTATCCGTGCCGTTTGAGATAACGAAAATTTGCAGGTATTTAAATAGCGAATTTGACGCGTTAAAGCTCTCTTTGGCATAGCGGTGGATTTGATTGAACGCTTCTCTTATCGCCACGCCACGCTTTTTTAGTTCGATTTGCACGAGCGGCAAGCCATTAATCAAAATCGTAACGTCATATCTATTGGCAAATGATCCCGTCTGCTCGAATTGATTAACGACTTGCACGCTATTTCGCGCGATATTTTTCTTATCGAGAAGGTAGATATTTTGTATATGCCCATCATCAAAAACAAAATCATAAATGTGATTATCTTGGATTTTGCGAGTCTTTTCATTCACTCCGTCGTTTGGCGCGTCGAGATATTCGCTAAGCAGCTTAGCCCACTCAGAAGGCGTAAATTTAACCTCATTTAGGCTTTCTAGTCGCTGTTTTAAATTTTCCAGTAGCTTTTCCGGCGAGTTTATATATTTTGCGTATTCGTAGCCTTGCGCAACTAGATCGTTTATCAGCTCGCGCTCCATATCCGCTTCGCTTTGGTAGGTTGAGGTCTGGATTATCTTTTCATATTCGTCCAGGACTATGAAATTTTTACTCTCGGCTATCGGTTTAGTTTCGGTCATTTTGTTTCCTTTTTAGGCTGATTTTTCTTTAAAATTTAAGAGCAAATCCCTGTAATACTCATACTGTTTGCGTCTTAGCTCTATCTCATGCGGCAAACCATCGGTTATAGAATTTATTAGCGTATCAAATTTATCTAAAATACGGACTATTTCATGCTGTACTTCTATTTGAGGTACAGGGATCTTAATTTTAGAATATTTACTAATCCAATGCCGCTCATGGTTTGTCGGCTCAAATTTTATACATCTCATAGCATAATAAATAAATTTGAAATCAGTAGCTTTGTTGTCTTTATTGCTTAAAATTTTGATTGCCGATGATTTAACTTTAAAATCAAAATCCACCCACTGAAATGCCGTTGTAAAATCATCAAAAATCATAGCTGGCACCTCAGAAGCTTTGTAAATTCCAAATGCTTCATTTGTATAGCCCAATATAAAGCTTTTGCCAGCCGTCAAAACAGGAATGCCAACTTTATCATCGTATCTTGTGTCATCTACAATAAAATTTGTGGGTTGAGTATAATCCAAAATTTCGTCAAGCATTCTTAACTCACACCCCCACCCATTTTTATTGAGCTCGTCAAAGCTTAAAAGGAAGTCGCGGTAAAATTCGTATTGCTTTTTCCTAGCTGTAAGCTCTGCTGTAAG
>JBHRQF010000028.1:0-10225 GCA_042645325.1 Campylobacter sp.
GATTTTGAGAGTTGTGCAGAAATTTTAAGTCAAGGCTAGACAAGTAGTCTGCCGCAGACTTAAAATTTCAAATCTTTCTCAAAAGCGCTCGCAAGATAAGCCTTTTAGAAAAAGACGAGCCGCTAGCGAATTTGCCCGCCTCCGCGGACGACGTATTTATAGGTCGTGAGCTCCCTTACTCCCATCGGTCCTCTGGCGTGCAGCTTTTGCGTGCTGATGCCGATCTCGCCGCCGAATCCAAACTCGCTGCCGTCGCTAAAGCGCGTCGAGGCGTTGGCGTAGACGACCGCGCTGCCCACTTCGTTTAAAAACCGCTCGACGTTTGCGTAATCGGCGCTTAAAATCGCGTCCGAATGTCCGCTGGAATGCGCGTTTATAAAGCCGATCGCCTCCTGCGTATCCCGCACGGCGCGCACGGCTAGCACGAGATCCAAAAACTCGGCGCCAAAGTCGCTCTCGCCTGCAAGCTTGACGTTTTTTGCGCCTCGCAGATCCGCGCACGCGCCCAGTAGCTGCTCGCTCACGCGAAACTCGACCTCGGGCATTTCGCGCACCAGCTCCGGTAAAATTTCGCCCGCCACGCGCTCGTGTAAAAGCACGCACTCTACGGCGTTACAGACGCTTGGACGCTGGGTTTTGGCGTTTTTGATTATCTTTGCGACCTGCTTTAAATTTGCGCTCTCATCGACAAAGATGTGGCACACCCCCGCGCCCGTCATGATGATCGGCACGGTCGCGTTTTGCGCGATAAAATCTTTTAAGCTTTTGCCGCCGCGCGGTATCAAAACGTCGATATACTCGCTCATTTTCGCCATTTGCGCCACTACTTCGCGATCTGCGCTCTCCACGAGCTGCACTGCGCCCGTCGGTAAGCCGAATTTCGCCCCCGCTTCGTTAAATAAATTTACTAAAAAGATGTTCGAATTTAGCGCGCTAGCGCTTCCTCGCAGGATCGCCGCGTTACCGCTTTTTAGCGCCAAAGCCGCCGCGTCGATGCTGACGTTTGGGCGGCTCTCGTAGATGATACCGAGCACCCCCAGCGGTACGCGCACGCGGCTGATTTGCATGCCGTTTGGATGGCTCCAGCCGCCTAGATTTTCGCCCACGACCTCTGCAAAGCCCGCCACCTCGCGCACGCCCTGCGCCATTGCCTCGATGCGAGCGTCCGTTAGTCGCAGCCTATCGAGTAACGCCAAGCTAAGGCCCAAATTTTCGCCGTTTGCAAGGTCTTTTGCGTTTGCTGCTTTTATCGCGGCCTTTTGCGCGAGCAGCTCGTCCGCCACGGCGTTTAAAATTTCAAATTTAGTCTTGCTACCAAGTCTTAAAAGCTCGCCGCAAGCGGCCTTTGCGCGCTTACAGATATCTAAAATTTCATTCATTTTCGCTCCTTGATTTATAAAGCGCCCTCTCTTAGGCGCAAAGGGTAACATGACAAAGCAAAATTTAGCGACGCGTCTACTAAATTCGCCTTTAAATTTGACTTGATTATAGCCAAATTCGCCCGAATTTTATGCGAGCGTAAAAATATGCTATAATCGCCAAAATTTATAAAAAGGAAGCAAAATGGGCGGAATAAAAGAGTTTTTAAAACACGAAGCCAGCGGCGGGATTTTGCTGATGATCGCTACGATCGCGGCGCTACTGTGTCAAAACACGTTTTTGAGCGATTTTTACAACGAGTTTTTAAAGACCAAATTTACCGTAAGCTTCGGCGAATACGGGCTAAGCAAGCCGCTAATCTTGTGGGTAAACGACGGATTGATGGCGGTATTTTTCTTTCTCATCGGACTCGAGCTAAAGCGCGAGGTTTTGGAGGGCGAGCTAAAAAATCCGTCGCAAATCGCGCTGCCTGCCATCGGCGCGGCCGGCGGCCTGATAGTGCCCGCGGTTATCTTCTATCTTTTTACGAAACACGACTCCTTCGCGCTTGGCGGCTGGGCGATACCGACGGCGACGGATATCGCGTTTGCTCTGGGGATTTTGAGCCTACTTGGGCCGCGCGTACCGACTAGTTTAAAAATTTTCCTCATGACGCTAGCCATCGTCGACGACCTTTGCGCGATCGTGATTATCGCGCTATTTTACACGAGCGAGCTTAGCGTCCAAATGCTTGGGGTCGCGAGCGTTTGCCTAGCCGCGCTTTTCGCGCTAAACAGACTCGGCGTAAAGAGCAAGGCGGCCTATCTGATAGTAGGCGCGGTGATGTGGGTAGCCGTGCTAAAATCGGGAATTCACGCCACGCTTGCGGGCGTCGTGGCGGCCTTTTTCATACCGCTTAGCTTTAAAGACGAGCCGGGCAAATCAATGCTAAAAAGCATCGAGCACGACCTGCACGGCTGGGTGGCTTTTGGCGTGCTGCCGATATTTGCCTTCGTGAACGCAGGCATCTCGCTGCGAGGCGTCGGACTGGACGAGATTTTGTCTCCGGTCGCGCTAGGCACGGCGCTGGGGCTTTTCGTCGGCAAGCAAGTCGGGGTATTTGGATTTAGCTTTTTAGCGATCAAATTTAAGCTAGCCAAGCTGCCGGAGGGGTCAAATTTCATCCAGCTTTACGGCATCGCGGTGCTTTGCGGCGTAGGATTTACCATGAGCCTTTTTGTTAACGGCTTAGCCTACAACGACACGGACGCCTTTGCCTACACGGACAAGCTTGCTATCTTGCTAGGTTCGGTAGTTTCAGGCGCAGTCGGGTTTATATTGCTAAAATTTAGCACCGAAAATCCGGACACGATAGAAAAACAGTAGTGAGCAAAGCGGCTCACTACCGCCGGCCGCCTCGTAATCCATAAATCAAATCGCAAACTACGCCGGCAAATGCCGCAAAAATCGTGCCGATAACAAGGGCTACGGCAAGATTATAAGGCGCGCTTTCGTTTGCAAGCGCGTAGGCGTCAAACCGCACGTAAACGCCCCATCTGCCGCCCATCCCCTCGGGCGCAAAGAGCAGTCCGCTAAGCGCGAGAAAGCAAAAACCGCCGAGCACGACGAATTTCGCGACTGCGACGATCAAATTTACGCCTCCGACGTCCGCGCGGCCGTAGTTTAGACAAAAGACGGCGGCAAAAAAGCAGATCCAAAACGGCGCGGCGCAAGCGTAAAAGGCAAGCACGTTTAGGCTTGCGCCGTTGTTTGCGAAGTCGTCCAAAAACGGCGCAAAAACCCGCACGGCGCGGATAAAGCTCGGCCAAAAATTCGACCGCAAAATCTCGTCCGGGTTCAAATTTAGCGCCCAAACTCCAAGCGCGACAAAAGCTATAACGCCCAGCGAAAACGACGCCCAGCCGGCTAAAATCGCTCTCTCAAACAAGCCTTTGCGCGCTGCAGAGTCGCGCCTAAATTTCGCTTTCGCCGCTTCTTTTTCGTTCATTGTTTTCCTTAAATTTATCCATATTTTAAAGCGCGCTCAAAATCAACCGTCAAATTTAACGGCAACCGCGCGACTAGTTCGGTAGTCAAATTTGATCAAATTTAGCCACCGTATCAGCTTAAATTTCACCCGTCGTGCAGCAAAATTTGTTCTAAATTTAGCCCAAATTTGACGCTCTCACGACCAAATTTCACCGCAAAAAATCGCCAAATTTAACCTAGATCAGCGCGATGTTGTCGATGTGCAGCGCCTCGTCCTCGTATTTGTATCCCAGCGCAGCCTCGATCTCCTCGCTCTTGCGCCCTTTTATGAGGGATAGCTCGGCCGATGAGTAGTTTGTTATGCCGCGGGCTAGCGCTTGGCCGCTTGCGTCTTTGATAGCGAGCGTTTCGCCGCGCTCAAACTCGCCCGCTACCTCGCGGATGCCGACTGCTAGCAGGCTTTTGCCCTCTTTTAGCGCCTTTGCCGCGCCTGCGTCGATAGTGACCGAGCCCTTGTCAGCAGCCGAGTAGGCGAGCCAGTATTTACGCGAATTTATCCTGTTTTTGCCCGCCAAAAAGAGCGTCCCGACCTCGCAGCCCTGTGCCGCTCGGACTATATTTCGCGGGTCGGCGCCGTTTGCGATGATGAGGTGAGTGCCGTTTTTGGTCGCCATCTCGGCGGCGGTGATTTTTGTGCGCATGCCGCCGGTGCCAAATTTACTGCCCTCTGCGCCCGCAGCCGCCCTGATGCCGTCATCTAAATTTTCGACCAAATTTATAAATTTAGCGTCGGCAAAAACGCTTGGATTTTTGTCATACAGTCCGTCGATATCGGTCAAAATCACGAGCAAATCAGCCTCGATTAACCCCGCTACGAGCGCGCTTAGCGTGTCGTTATCGCCCACTTTCACGCCCTTGATGCCCTCGCCCACGACGGGGTCGTTTTCGTTGATGACGGGTATGATTTTTTTAGCGAGCAGGGAGCGTAGGACGCTACGCATATTTAGGTAGCGGCGGCGGTCGCTAAAGTCGTCTTTGGTCAGCAGTAGCTGCGCTATCGTCTTGCCGTGCGCCCAAAATAAAATTTGATAAAGATGTATGAGCGAAACCTGCCCGATGGCGGCCAGAGCTTGCTTTTCGACGATGGATTTTGGCTTGTGCGCGAACTTCATCTGTCCCATTCCCGCACCCACGGCGCCCGAGGTTACGAAAACTACTTCGGCGTTTTCGTTTAGCTCGCTCAAATTTGCCACGATTTGCTTGATTTTGTCCTCGTTTAGCGAGCCGTCCGCGTTTGCTAGCGTCGAGGTGCCGATTTTTACGACGATGCGTTTTACGCCGCCTAGAAGCTCTTTTCTGTTCATTTTATCGCTCCGAAATTTTTGAAAATTATACCCAAAACGGCTTATTTTAAATTTTAGCTTTAAAATGCGGCGGCGGCGCGAAATCTAGGTAAATTTAACCAAGCGGCGCGGAGGTCAAGATCGCTTCTCCGCTTGAGCGAGTCGCTACGATCGACGACGGCTTTGTCGAGAGCGTCATGACGCATCTTGGCGTCATCGACAAAGTAAAACTCATCGGCTCGTGGTCTATGAAGCGAGACTACAAATACGACTTCACCACCAAAGCGGGCGAAGCTTACACTCTTCGCGGATGGAACGTCATGAAGTATCTGCACCCGTGGCTAAATGATCTGCCGTGCGTAAATTCTCCGCAAGGAAACGTCATAAATTTTGAAGCCTTGGCGAACGAAAACCCGCAGCTAGTGATCCTTCGTATCGGAGACTGCACGCTGCGCGGCTCAAATAAAGACGCCGTAGAAAAAACGATCGCCACTATTGAGGCTCTGGGCATCCCGCTTGCGGTGATCTATGCTCCAAGAGGCGCCAAAATCGCAACGATGCAAGAGGAGATGCGGGTGCTAGGAGAGATATTTGGGCAAAAGGACAAGGCTCTAAAGCTCTTTGGATACCTCGACAAAACCCAAAAACTCGTTCAGGAGCGCACGGCAAATTTAAAAGACGATCAAAAGGTCAGCATGCTCTACATGGGGCTTAATCCAAACATCCGCAAAAACGGCGGCGTGGCGAGCGCTTACGGCGTAAATACCCCAGAATCCTTCATCATCGAAAATATCGCGGGCGCTAAAAACGCATTTAGAGGCGACGGCTCAAACGTGATCCTAAGCACCGAGCAGCTTTACGCGATAGATCCCGACGTCATCGTGCTGCCGACCTCAAACGGCTACCATCCGGCGAGCGAGTTTTTAAGCTCGTCCGATTTTGAAAAGCTAGAGGAGCTAAAAGCGATCAAAAACAAGCGCGTTTACGCCATGCCGTGGTCGCCGATGAACTGCGCGCGCCGCGTGGAGTATCCGATAGATATCCTAATAATCGCAAAAGCGGCCTATCCGCAGCTCTTTTCGGACATCAAGGTTCACAAATTCGTTCTTGATTTTTACAAAGACATTTACGGCGTGAGCGAGGAGCAGGCAAAGGCGCTTAGAAGCGAGCAAATTTTAGACTGGACGGTAGAGAATGACTTTTAAGTCAAATTTACTATTTTTATTCGTTCTTTTGGGCGCGCTTTTGCTCTGTATGATCGCGGCGCTCATGCTCGGGGATTATAAAATTTCGATCGCTAAAATTTTAGACGTTTTAAATTTGAAAATTTTCGACATTCCCGCCGCAGGCATCTCTAAGATGGATCAAACCGTTATCTTTGGAATCAGAATGCCTAGAATTTTAACCGCCGTGATAGTGGGCTTCGCGCTTTCAAACGCGGGCGCGATATATCAGGCCTGCTTTAAAAACCCGCTCGTGGAGCCCTTTATACTCGGAGCTAGCTCGGGCGCGGCCCTGGGTGCGGCTCTGGCGATACTGTTTTCTGGCATATTTTTTAATATCGCTTTAAGCGCGTTTGTGTTTTCGTTTTTTGCGGTGTTTTTGTCCTACACGCTCGCAAAAACGGCGGTATAGTGCCCGTGGTGAGGCTTATCCTATCGGGCGTCATCGTAAGCTCGATATTTTCGGCATGCGTATCGATCGTAAAATACGTAAGCGAGGACGCGCAGCTAAGAGAGATCACATTTTGGATGATGGGCGGGCTGTACTACTCCAAATGGCAAAGCCTAGGCGAGATCGCCTCGGTCACGGGAGTTTGCTTTGTAGCACTTTGCACGCTTGCGTGGAAGTTAAATTTACTAAGCCTAGGCGACGATCAGGCAAGAAGCCTCGGCATAAATCCCGAAAAATACAAGCTTATTTTTATAACGATCGCTACTTTGATGACCGCCGTGTGTGTGGCAAACGTGGGCATAATCGCGTGGATCGGGCTTATAATGCCTCACGTCGCGCGCCTCATAAGCGGACCTGATAACAGATGGGTGCTGCCGCTGTCGGGGCTCATAGGAGCGCTGTATCTACTCGTATGCGACACGCTCGCGCGCACGGTAGCGATGGCGGAGATTCCCGTGGACATCATAACCTCTTTGGTGGGCGCGCCATTTCTCATCGCGCTTTTAAGAAGCAAGGCAAAGGAGCTGCTAAAATGATACTGCAAACGAAAAATTTATCCTTTAGCTACGACGGATTTGGACTTGAGGACGTAAGCATCGAGATCAAAAGAGGCAGCATATGCGGGCTTTTGGGCACCAACGGTAGCGGCAAGAGCACGTTTTTTAACTGCTGTATGAAATTTCTAAGTATCAAAGGCGGCGAAATTTATGTGGGTTCGCAAAACACGAAGCACAAAAGCCCTGCGTGGATGGCTAAAAACATCGCCTATGTCGCGCAGCACACCGAGCTACATTTTCCGTTTTTCGTAAGAGACATCGTCCTGATGGGGCGCTCAACGCACGTAAAGAGCCTGTTTGGCTTCAGTAAAGACGACAAGAGGGCGGTGAGCGAGGCGATGGAGTTTATCGGTATCTCGCATCTAGCCGATAAAAAGATGAACGAGCTTAGCGGCGGGCAGCGGCAGCTAGTTTTTATCGCCAGGGCGCTTGCGCAGGATACGCCGCTCATCTTGCTTGATGAACCGACGTCCGCGCTTGATTTTAAAAACCAAATCACGCTTTGGAAAATTTTAAAAAAGATCGCTGCGGGCGGCAAAACGATCGTCATCTACACGCACGAGCCAAACCACATCCTTTGGTTTTGCGACGAAGTGATAGTTTTTAGGGCGGGCGGATCGTCTCAAAAGGCAGCGTCGCGCAGGTTTTAAACGACGAGCTGCTTGCTAAAATTTACGGCGACGTCTGCACCTTTGAAAGGCTCGCGCAAAAAGAAGTGATCCTGCCTAAGCTGTAGCTACTCCTCCAAACTATACCCTATACTGCGCACGGTTTTGATTAGCTCAAACGGCAGCTTTGCGCGTAGCTGACGCACGAGCGAGCGCAGGCGATCGGACGAGACGTTTTCGTCCTTGTAGATACTCCACTCAAGCTCCTGGATCGTGACTACGTGCGGGGCGTTTTTGGCCAAAATTTCTAAAAACAACCCCTCTTTTTTGCCAAGCATTATGCTTGTACCGTTTATGTGCAGCGTGAGGCTGTTTTTGTCGTATATAGCGCCGTTTTTTAACTCAAATTTGCTCCCGAGTAAAATTCGGCAGTTTCTAAACACGCGAAACAAAAACTCCTCTGGCAAAAAAGGCTTAACCATAAAATCATCGTACTTGGCGTAGTAAATTTTCTTATAAAGCGCGGGAATAGCCTTGTCTACAAGGATCATAACGGGAGTTAGGCTCCCGTTATCTCGTAAAAATTTGACCGAGTCGAAATTTGCTAGATCCTTCGTCTTTACGTCGATGACGTAAAAGATGTAGCGGTTGCCGTTGTAATAATCCTCTTTTAACTCGCTTAAATTTTCAAAGCGAACTATGCGGATGTTAAAGCGGTAAAGCGCGGCGTTGAGGTTTAGCTGCATCTGAGCGTCGTCGCTAACGAGCAAAATTTTCTTCATTTTAGCCTACTTTTTGGTGGCATTGTCTTCTTTATTTTCCACCTTCGGCCCCACATAATCCTCCCCAAAATAAGCCTTCTTTATCTCTTCTTTTTTGATTGCGGCTTTCTTTTCGTAGATTTTGTATTCAGGCTTCCAGTAGTTTAGCATGTTGTTTAGTCCGCTGTGACCTACCTCGGCGTGACAGCTAGCGCAGGTTAGTTGCTTATCGGTATTTAGCAGGCTTTGATAGTGAGCGTGCATCTTTTGAGCCTGTGCTGAGGTTAGCTTATTATCAACTAAATTCGTATGACAGCTAACGCAACCGTTATCAAATACGAAGTGCTCTCTTTTCTCTCTGTTTTTATGCCAGTCTATAGCCTCAGGGTCTTTAAAGAAATGAACGTATCCCTCCATTAGTCCGTTTTTAGCTTTAACTAAGACGTATTTGGCTAGGTTGTCGTGAGGTATGTGGCAGTCCACGCATTTAGCCCTTACTCCGCTTTTGCCTTTGCCGCTGTGAACGTCGTTACTATAAGCTATAACCATAGGATCCATCTCGTGGCACACTACGCAAAACTTCTCTCCGCTAGTTTCTTCTAGGGCGTAATGTACGGGCAGTACAACTAAAAACCCTATGATGCCGCTTACTAATATAATAAGCGCTAGTACTTTCTTTGAAATTTTCATGGCGTTACCCCCATCCATTGCGGAACTTCGTGTTCGTGGCACTCCGTGCACATATTGGTTGATTTTTTATGCTCGTTGTGGCACTCGTCGCAGTATAGCGTAGGGCCGTCGTGAACCGAGTTGTGGGGATTTGCTTTTAGCAGATCCATGTATTCTAGTCTTTTAGCTATCTTTTTCTTGTCGCCGTGACAGGACAAACAGCCTTTATCGCCGATAGATTTAAATTTACTAGCATCGTTTCCTTGTCCTTCGTGACAATCAAGACAGGTGAAGCTTAGCTTTTCGTGGTGAGGCTTTAAAGGGTGTTTGGCTCGCAGCTCGTCGGTGACGTTAAGATCGGCTAAAGACATTATCTTTGCGCTTGGTGCACCTGCGCTAAATGCAAAAGAGCATAGCAGCATAGATGCGCACAAGGCGAGAAACGCTTTATGTTTCATGCGAATTCCTTTCGGATGTCAAATTTACAAATTTAACTGCAAATTCGGCTTTAAATTTAAAAAGTATCGCAGATCAAATTTGACCTGCGATACAAAATAAGATTTGCAAGTATTTCGAGGCGATTTTTGGGGTTGCGCGGCTAAAATTTTGCGCAGGCTAGACTTCTGCTTGCAGTTGCGAGCAACGCGAAGCAAAAATTAGTCTGCCAAGCAAAATTTTAGCAAGCTCCGCAAAAAGCGTCCGAAAGACGCCTCAAATTAGCCTATATTCTCACCAGCTATCATACCAAACGTTAAGCAGTCAGCTATCGCCACGCTACCTAAGCGGCTAGCTCCGTGTACGCCGCCCGTGATCTCGCCTGCTGCAAATAGTCTTGGGATAGGCATCTCTGTTTGTAGCGAGATAACCTGAGCTTTGGTGTTGATATCGATACCGCCCATAGTATGGTGAAGTTTTGGCGTACCTCGCATAGCGTAGAAAGGAGCTTTAGAGATATCTACGCCGTTTGTAGTGGTTTTATCCATCGGTTTGCCAAAGTCTTCGTCTTTACCTGATTTAACGAAGCTATTATATCTCTCGACGGTCTTTTTTAGCTCTGCAGCAGGGATTTTATAAGCTGCGGCTAGTTCGTCTAGGGTTTCAAATTTCTTTAGTACGCCTGATTCCAGCGGTTTGGTGTAGTGTTCAGGTATGACCATGTTTTTTACGCCCTCAGAGTCGCAGAAGTTGATAGGATAGATATCTGCTTTCGCGTCGATTACTTTAAACATAGCTTGAGAGCGTGTGCGGCGGTCTGCTAGCTCATT
>JBHRQF010000029.1:0-10117 GCA_042645325.1 Campylobacter sp.
TCGCCTACGAAATCTTTAAAATAAAAATCCACTATCTTTAGATAGTCCGCAAAACTACCCTGATAAAAGCTAAGCCAAAGCCCGAATCTATCGCTAAGCGCGATCTTTTCTTCGACCGCGTCGCTATAGTGCAGCTCCGTCTCGCCGACCTTTGCGCCCTCGTTGTCGCTTTTTAGCTCGCTGATCAGGTGGCGGCGGTTTGAGGTGGCGTAGACTAGCACGTTTTTAGGCGCCTTTTCGATCGAGCCTTCAAGCACGGGTTTTAAAAATTTATAGCTCATGTCTCCCGCCTCGAAGCTAAGGTCGTCGCAAAAAACGATAAATTTAAAGCTGCTATCCCTAATCTCGTAAATGATCTCGGGTATCATCTCAAGCTCGTCGTTTTTTAGCTCGATTAGCCGCAAGCCCTCGGGGTAAAATTTAGTAAAAACGGCTTTAACCAGGCTGCTTTTACCGCAACCTCGCGCGCCCCAGAGTATCGCGTGATTAGCGCCCTCGCCTTCTAAAAATTTGCGCGTATTTTCCACGAGCTCTTCTTTTTGCTTTTCGATCCCGACAAGCCCCTCAAGCTGCGTAAAATCAACGTCCGTTACACCCTTTAAAGCGCCGAATTTTCGCCGATAAATCGCTGCGGCAGTCGTGTTCCAGTCTATCATTTTTCCGCCCGTCCTTTATTTAGTTTTCTAAGGTAGATCAATATCTCCTCTATCACGTCGTCATCGTCTTTGCTCTTTGACCTTAGCCTGGTTTGTTCGCCGTTTTGCGCGGTTAGCACGATATTTTGCTCGGCGTTTGAGATGGCTTTAAAGCCCGCTTTTATCGCTAAAATTTTAATTATAATGAGGCTTAAAAACTGCTTGGTGTAAATGTCTGGCTTGCCGAATCTATCCTCGATCTCGCCCTCTATCTCGTAAACCTCGGCCACCTCTTTACACTTGCTAAGCCGCCTATAAAGCTCCAGACGCAGCCTATCCTCACCGATAAACTCCGAGTTTAAAAACGCGTTTATGCTGAGTTTTAGATCGATTTTCGCGCTCTCAAAGCTCTCTTTATTTAGCAGTTTATTTATCTCTTCTTCGAGCATTTTGATGTAGAGCGAGTAGCCGATAGCCTCGATATGGCCGCTTTGGGCTTCGCCGACGAGGTTGCCGCCGCCTCTGATTTCTAGATCGTGGTAGGCTAGCACGCTGCCAGAGCCCAAAAACGAGTTGCTCTCAAGCGCGACCAGGCGTTTTAGCGCGTCCGCGCTTAGGGCGTTTTTGTCTTCGACAAGGAAGTAGCAATACGCCTGCTTGTCGCTCCTGCCGACGCGTCCGCGTAGCTGATGTAGGTCTGCGATACCGAATTTATTCGCGCCCTCGATGATGATGGTGTTTACGTTTGGTAGGTGGATGCCGCTTTCTACGATGCTGGTACTTAGCAGCACGTCGTATTCGCCGTTTTCAAACTTCATCATCTCCTCTTCGGTCGTCTTGGCGTCGATCTTGGAGTGTAGCGTGAGGATGCGTAAATTTGGCATGATGTCTAAAATTTGCTTTTTTGCCTGAGGCATCGTGGCGATGTGGTTGTGGATATAAAAAATTTGCCCGCCGCGGCGCAGTTCGCGCATGATGGCCTCTTTTACCGCCTTTTCGTCCCACTCGCGCACGCTGGTTCTCACGTCTAGGCGCGAGCTTGGCGGGGTTTGCAATACGGAGTAGCCTTTGACGCTTGAAAGCGCCATATTTAGGCTGCGCGGTATCGGAGTCGCGCTCATAGATAGCACGTGCGAGGCGCTTGATATCTCTTTTAGCTTTTCCTTTTGCTTGACGCCGAATTTATGCTCCTCGTCGATGATGATGAGGCCTAAATTTGATGGCTTAACCGACAAAAGCGAGTGTGTACCCACGCAAACGCAAGGCTGTCCGGCCTCCAGCGCCTTTACGGCTACCGCTTTTTCCTTTGTGCTCGTGAAGCGATCGAGTTTAAAGACGCTAACGTCGAATTTACCCAGCCGCTCTTTTAGGCTTTTAAAATGTTGCGAGCTAAGAAGCGTCGTCGGTACAAAAAATAGCGCCTGAAAGCCCGATTTCACGCATTTAAATATCGCGTTCATAGCAACTTCCGTTTTACCAAATCCCACGTCGCCGCTAAGCAACCTATCCATCACCTTGCCGCTTTTTAGGTCGTTTGCTATGTCGCTTGAGGCGCGCTCCTGATCTCTCGTGTAGGCAAAGCCCGCGTTTTGCAAGAAATTTAGATACTCCGCATCGTCCTTTTCGATGATTTCGCCACGGATTAGTTCGCGCTGGGCGGCTAGTGAAATAATCTTTGACGCGATTACAAAAAGCTTGGCTCTAACTTTTTCTTTTATCTTGGCGAAATTTGCCTTGCCTAGACGGTCTAAAACCGCGATACTGCCGCTACCCGCGACGTATCTGTCGATCAAATTTAAGTGCTCGACTGGCAAAAGCAACTTGTCCTCATTTTGATAAACGATCACGACAAACTCGCGTGTCCTGCCGAGCACGGTTAGCTTTTCAAGCCCCGTAAATTTGCCGATGCCGTACTCCTCATGCACGACGTAGTCGCCCGCCTTTAGCTCGTCGATGACTAGACTCGGTTTTTTGGCGCGCTTTTTCTTTTCAAATTTATTTAGCGAGACGATGATCTCGCTCGGTGAAACCAAATTTAACGCTGCTTCGGTTTGCACAAACTCTACGTTTTTGTATTCGCTCAAATTTAATGCGTTAAAAAGCCCCTCGTTACGCGCTAAGACTTTGATTTTTTTATTTTTATTTAGCTCAAAAAAATCGGCGTTTGGTGTTACGCTTAAGTCTTTATAAACTTTAGCCGCAGGCAATACGGGCAAATTTGCCACCTCGCCTAGACCCCGCTCAAAGCCGTCAAATTTTTTCGTTAAAACCGTTTTAAATTCGCGCGTATAGTCGATAAAACCGTCTATCGCCCAAAATCCGAGCGTCTTTAGGTCGCTGATTAGCGCGTCCGTTTGCATATCTTTTATTTTTTCTGACGTTTTTTCAAACTCAGCCTCGCCCAGGGCCGCGATAAAAGGCGAAATTTCAACGCTTTTTAGCTCAGTTTTGTTTGAAATTTGCGTCTGCGTGCTGTAGCGCCTGATGCTCTCTATCTCGTCGTCAAAGAGCAAAATACGGTTTGGCTCCTGCGTGCCGACGCAAAAAATATCGATAATCTCGCCGCGCACGCAAAACTCGCCCTCACTCTCTACGATATCGACCGCTTCGTAGCCAAAGCGCAGTAGTTTTTCGGCTAGCTCTTTGGGATCGATTTTATCGCCGAAATTTAGCGTTAGCTTTTGTAGATGTTTTTTGCCCGGAAGTTTGTTTAGGACGGTGCAAACGGGGCTGATGAGTACCTTTTTGCCCTCAAATTCGTAAAATTTAGCTAGCTCGGAGGATAGCTCGAAAAGTTCGGCGCTAAAGCTACGCAGATCATCGCCCTCGCGCGCCCTAAAATCGGGCAATCTAAATACCTTAAGCCCGGCAAATTCCGCCGCGCTAAGAGCCGCGATGGCCTCCTTGTCATCCTCGCAGACGAGTAGCTGCGCATCGCCTCCGTTTAAAAAATACTCAAAAACCTCACTTTGCACCGCGGTACCTTTTTAGGAAGGCTTCCACGAGGTAAAACGACCCGAACGCCAGATACTCCTCGTCCGCGCGCACGTCCGTAAAGTCGGCAAACTCCATACCGAGCTGGCGCAAAGCCTCTTTCACCTGTGCCGTAGCTAGCTCGCGGCCGGGCGCCTCGTACTCGATGATGTAAGTTTTTTTAACGATCGGCTTGATCGCCTTTAGGACGGCTTTTATGTCCTTATCGGCAAAGGCGTTGAAGATCAAATTTAGCTTTTTGCCCGCAAATATTTTCACTAGAGCTTGCGCCGCCATCTCGTTGTGCCCGACGTCGATCGTGATGTTTGGCGCGATCTTTTCGCAGCGTCCGTTTAGATCTAGCGCGCCCAAATTTGATAAATTTAAGCTAAATCCAAGCTCCTTAAACGCCGAAGAGCTAAGCGTCAAATTTGAGCGCAAAAACTCGGGCAAGCCGAATTTTTCCGCATAAATTTTGATCTCGTTTTTATCCTCGTTGGTCAAATTTTGGGAAGCGAATTTGAGCGTCGAGCCCTTTTTAGCGGCGATTTTTCGCGCGATACCGACGCAAAGCTCGCTCATATCGTCGTTCATCAAAGCAACGTCCGCCATTGCGTTAAATTTAGTCGTCGCGATCTGCTCTAGCGTGTCACCAAGCAGCGCCGTGTGATCAAAGCCGATCGGAGTAAAGAGGCTAAGGCGCTTGTCAAATACGTTCGTAGCGTCAAATTCTCCCCCAACGCCAGCCTCGCAGACGAAAAAGTCGCACCCCTCAAAAAGCGGAGCGCAAAGCAACGTCGCGTACTCGAAATACGAAAGCGAGCGCGCGACCTCGGGAGGTAAAATTTTAATCAGCCTCTCGTGAGCCGTCTCGAGCGCATCCGCGCTAGCTACGGCGCCGTTCATCCAAAATCTCTCGCGAAACTCGAAAATATGAGGGCTCGTATAGTGTCCGACGCTATGGCCGCGAGCGAGCATCTGCGCTAAAAATCGCCCCGTGCTACCCTTGCCGTTCGTGCCGATTAGATGGATGATTTTTGGTATTTTAAATGCGTCTTGCACAAATTTAAAGGCATTTGGCATACGCGCGCGGTTGATTTCCTTATAAAAAAGGGGTTTGTTTTTTAAAAAATATTCGAGTTTCATTAAATTTTAGGCATTACCTGATCTCTGCCGTTTTGCTTAGCCTGGTATAGCATTTTATCCGAAGCTTCTAGTACGGCTGCTTGGCTTTGATTTTGGCTGCGTATCGCAACGCCGCAACTCACCGTAACGCTAATGCGCTCGTCTTTGTATAAAAATTTGGAGTTTTTTAGCGCATCGCGCACCTTGTCCGCAAACTCTATACTCTGTGCTATATCAAACCCCGGCAACAAAACCACAAACTCCTCGCCGCCGTATCTAGCTACGAAATCGACTTCCCTAGAGTTACCCCTAAGAGTTTTTCCTACGCTTGCTATTATTACGTCGCCGGCGTCGTGCCCGTATATATCGTTTATATTTTTAAAATGATCTATGTCAAAAAAACACACGGCATAGTCGGCATTTTGTTGTAAAAAATCAATCTCTAAACGCCCAAGCTCTTCCATTAACGCTTTTTTAGTCGCTGTTTTAGTTAAAAAATCCTCTTTACTCTCGGCTTTCGCGCTTTCTAACTCTACTTCTAGCCTGCTAACTTTAGCTTGTAGTTCTTGTATAGTTTGCTGATCGCTTAGCATCTGCTCGCCCAATTGTTTAACCTCGACGTCCAAGGTATCGGCGATATTTTTTAACTTATCCCTAATCCCCTCAAAGCTATCTTCGTTTAAATTTATCGAATTTAGATCGTTTTTGATAAACTGCATCTGGCTTGAACTTTTAGAAGAACTGCTGATCAGGCTTGCTATTTGATCGTTTATACCGTCCAAAACCTTATCTAGCGCTCCAACTTTCGTCGAAACCTCGGCCCTATCAAGCTCGATACGCTTTTTGGTCAAATTTTCTATATTTTTTCTAACCGAGAACTCTTCTAAAAGCTTTGGATCGCTTTTTAAAATTTTATTTACTTTTTCTATCTCGCCGTCGATTTTATCGGTAATAGAAGGCCTTAGCATATCCGATACGAGCGGAACTAGTTTTTCGCAAGCCTGCTCTTTCGTCAAAACATCCTCAAGCTCAGCAACGATATCTTTTAAGTCGCTAAAATTTTTAACGCCGTAAACGCCCAATCTTTTCAAAAAACTATCGTCGTAATCGGTTAAAAAATCGAACCATTTGTCTTTTATTCTATCTATGGCTTGCGCATCTAGTCTTCTATTTAGGGCTTCCGAGCTTGCTTCGGCTAAATTTTTAGCATTTTTATTATGTAGCGAAGCTACGGCTTGAAAAACCTTTTTATTCATAGCTACGAGTGCATTTATTAGTTTTGGATACTCGGCTAGGCCGGGCGAATTTAGCCTAGCCGCCATAAAAGCAAAAAGCTCGTCCAAGTTTCTTACGTTTTTTTGTTTTAGCTGCGCCTTAAGCTCGTCGTTTAGGCGAGCCGAGTATTTTTCAAGCTTCTGGCAATCAGGCACTATTACGCCGTTTTTTTTCGCTATCTCGCAAAAAACCTCGGCGTAGTTATCCGGAGTTAGCATGAGCCCGCGCTCTTTCATGGTCTGGATTGATTCTTTTATGACTTGGCTGACGCTAGTCGCCATTTTTTAGCCCTTTGACCGCAAGCACGGCGATATATTCGTCAAAAGCCTCCTGCGAAGCCTCTTTTATAGCGTTATACTTTTCGCTCTCGCTGATAACGCCGTCTGCAAATCTAGTATCCCTTACCTTTTGCGAAACGGTAAAGTCGTGCTCGCCCGAAGTCGTCACCGATAGCGTTTTGCCACCTTTTAACTTAGTGTCGAAATTTAGCGTTAGTATCGCTTTATACGACGTCACATAGCCGTTTTCATCATATAATAGCGCTTGATAGTTAAGCGATTTGATCGAGACGGTTATGGTGGTTGGCTCGTTTTTATCGTAGCTTATGCGTTTGCCCAGCCTTGTTACGATACCCTCTAATACGCTATCTTTGATCCAAACGCTGTTTTTAGGCTCTTCTTTGCTTATTAGCACATTTACGTATACACGGTCGCCCATTATGTCGTTCGTGATCTTTGAGACGGGCTTATAGCCGCATCCAACCAAGATGAAAGTCGCCAAAAGTAGTAAAATTTTTATCTTCACGATTTAGCCTTTTATTACGAAATTTACGAGTTTGCCGTTCACGTAAATTTGTTTGATTATTTCTTTTCCTTCTAGCCATTTAGCCGCACTTTGTCTAGCTAGAGCTAAAACCTCGTCATCGCCTGCGCTACTCGGCGCTTCAAATTCGCCGCGTCTCTTGCCGTTAACTGTGATAGCCAAATTTAAGCTATCTTTTTCAAAAACCTCGTCCAAAATAGTTATCGGAGCAAAATTTGCCCTGCTAAATAACTTCTCACTAAGCTCGTTTGCGACGTGCGGCACGATAGGTTCTAGCAAATTTAAGATGATAAAAAACGCTTCCGTCGTTACGTCCTGATTGTCCTGTGCGTTTACGGCATTTAGAGCCTCCATGCAGGCGGCGATTAGGGTGTTAAACGTAAAATTTTCCTCGTAAACGTCGTTTGATTTTTTAAGCGCTTCATAAACCTTCATACGCGCGTATTTTTCTTCTTTGCTCAAATTTGCGTGCGTTATCTGCGGGATTTGCATGCATCTTTTTACGCCCGAGCTTCGTTCGTATAGGCGGTTTATAAATCTAAACGCGCCCTCGACCGCACTGTCGTTCCACTCAAGCTCTTTTTGCGGAGGCGCGGCAAATAGGATAAAAAGCCTAGCCGTATCGGCGCCGTATTTATGTATGATGTCATCTGGATCGACCACGTTGCCTTTGCTTTTACTCATTTTTTTGCCGTCTTTTAGTACCATGCCCTGAGTAAGCAGGCGCTCAAACGGCTCGTCGTCTCTGAGGTAGCCTAGATCTCGCAAAGCCTTTTGGAAAAATCTCGCGTAAAGCAGGTGTAAGATCGCATGCTCGATACCGCCGATGTACTGATCCACATTCATCCAATAATTCACGCTTTTAGCGTCAAATGCGCGTTCTTGCCACGTTTTTTCATCGCTCGCATATCTAGCAAAATACCAGCTACTCTCGAAAAACGTATCCATCGTATCGGTTTCGCGCACAGCCTCACCGCCGCATTTTGGGCATTTGACGTGTTTCCAGCTCTCGTGTTTATCGAGCGGATTTCCTTCGCCTGTTATCTGCACGTCGTCAGGTAGCGTCACCGGCAGATTTTCGATCTTTTCAGGCACGACGCCACAGCACTTGCAGTGCACCATCGGTATCGGAGCGCCCCAGTAGCGCTGCCTAGAGATACCCCAGTCGCGGATCTTAAAATTTACGACGCGTTTGCCGATCTTGTCCGCTTCAAATTTTTCTATGATTTTTAGTTTGGCCTCTTCGCTGCCAAGACCGTTTATGAGTGGCGAATTTATAGATATTCCGTATTCCGTTAGCGCCTTGCCGCCCTCAAATTCGCCCTGCGCAGGTTTAACTACCCATTTTATAGGCAGGTCAAATTTACTCGCAAACTCATAGTCGCGCTCATCGTGAGCCGGCACCGCCATAACCGCGCCGCTACCGTAGTCCGCTAAAACGAAATTTGCCACCCAAACCGGCACTTTTTCTCCGGTTAGCGGATGCAGGACGTTGATGCCTAAAAATAGACCGTCTTTTTCGCTAGCTTGGCGTTCTCTCGGACTTTGATTTAAAATTTTTCTAATTCTCTCAGCTTTATTCGCCTCTAGTTTACCGCTGTCAAGTAGTCTTTTTACTATCTTATGCTCAGGCGCCAAGGCTGCATAGCTAACGCCGTAAATCGTATCTGGGCGCGTAGTAAATACCTCAAAGCCATCTATCTGGTCGCCGCCTTCTAAAATCCGCTTCGACTCCTCGTCAAGCTCAAATTTAAACTCCAAGCCAAAGCTCTTGCCGATCCAATTTTCCTGCATCGTGAGCACTTGAGACGGCCATTTGCCCTCAAGGCGCTTTAGGTCATCCAGTAACTCCTGCGCGTAATCGGTGATCTTTAAGTAGTAGCCAGGTAGCTCGCGCTGGATGACGGCATTTCCGCATCTCCAGCAACATCCGTCCTCGACTTGCTCGTTAGCAAGCACAGTCTGGTCGTATTCGCACCAGTTTACGACCGCGCTTTTGCGGTAGACCAGCCCCTTTTCGTACATTTTGATGAAAAATTCTTGCTCAAATTTAGTATAAAGCGGATCGGAAGTCGCAAATTCGCGCTTTTTAGAAAAGCTAAGCCCTAGCGTCTCAAGCTCGCCGCGCATGTAGTCTATATTTTCGTAAGTCCAAATTTTAGGGTGGATCTTGTGCTTTATCGCCGCATTTTCCGCAGGCATACCGAAGCTATCAAATCCAATCGGATGAAGGACGTTGTAGCCGCGCTTGCGGTAGTAGCGAGCTAAGGCGTCGCCGATGGTGTAGTTTCTCACGTGCCCCATATGGATACGTCCGCTAGGATACGGAAACATGCTTAGGATGTATTTTTTAGGCAGGCTATAGTCGTCTTTGGGCTCAAATTCGCTGTTTTTGCTCCAAATTTCTTGCCATTTTTTTTCTATTTTTGCCGGCTCGTATTTTAAAATTTCACTCATTTTTACTCCTAAAATTCTTCTTGCGTCTTGCCGGACTCGACCAAAACAAGCGCTAGAGAAAAGACGTTTGCTATCGCGGCGCCGATCGCTAGCGAATACGCCATATGCGCGTTGCCGTTTACCTGAAGCAGCACAAAAGCCGGAATAAGATGCAAATCAGCCACCAGCGAGCTAGCAAAAAGCTCGGCGGCAAAGACGTTTTTGACGCCGATTTTTAGCAGCGTCGAGATCACATTTACGCTCGCCGCTACAAATAGCGCAATCTCGTTTTTATCGTATAAAAACCCCGCCGTCGTCGTCAGGCTCATAAGCGCGAAAAATATATAAACAACCTTGCCCCAGTTCATCGCTTCTCCTTATATAGTGCCTTTTTCAAACATCGCGCGTTGCTTGTCTTTCTCTCTTTGTACGCGCGCCTTTTCCGCTTCCATAGCGCGGTATTTCTCCACGCTAAATTTAAACCACAAAAGCATAGGCGCAGCGACGAATATCGAGCTAAGCGTACCGATGACTATGCCCACTATCAACGCCAAAGAAAATCCGTGTATCATATCTCCGCCGAACAAAAATAGCACGACTACCGTGATGAGCGTGGTGCCCGAGGTAAGTATCGTTCTAGTTAGCGTCGCGGAGACTGATTCGTTTATTATCGTATCAAGATGTGTGCTCTTGCTAGTTTTGATATTTTCTCGTATACGGTCAAAGACGATGATGGTATCGTTTAGCGAGTAGCCCACTACCGTAAGGATCGCCGCGAGAGTGTCTAAATTTACGTCGATGGCAAAAAAGCTGATCGCGCCCATCGTGATCACGACGTCGTGTATCTCCGA
>JBHRQF010000030.1:0-9964 GCA_042645325.1 Campylobacter sp.
GAATAGTTATTGCTTATAATTCTGCGGTAAATGCTCGTTGTATTTTATGATTTTTTAGCCTATATATCGTAATATACGATGTTTGTTATTTACTATCATTAGTACGTAGTACTAAAATTCACTTCTAAGGAGCCAATATGGCAGTAACGCAAGCACAAGTCGCCCAGCTTTATGTGGCATTGTTCAACAGAGCGCCGGAGGGAGCCGGATTAAACGCGTGGGTAAGCGCCGGAGCCGCTAAAACCCAAGCGCAAATAGCCGACGATATGCTCAAGGCGCCGGCCGTACAGTCGTACTTTAACGGCAGTATAGATACCGATAAAGGCTATATCGAAAATATCTATAAAAACATCCTCGGTAAGGACTACTCGCAAGATCCGGCAGGCATAGATGCGTGGGTAAGGCATCTACAAGCCGGCCATACCAGAGGCGAGACGCTAGCGAAGCTTTTTGAAGTAGCGGCATCGGCGGAGGCAAAGGCGGCCGATCCTAGGGCTGCTAAAATTTTCGAAAACAAGTCCGCAGTCGCGGCCTATATGGCGGAAAAAATAGGCGATATCGGCAAAGACGGCAGCGGAAATTTCGACTATGCGCCGTTTCAGGAGATCATCAGGACGACCAACGAGTCAAATTTAGAAGCGCAAAAAGCCAAAATAGACGAGCTAGCCAGCAAAGGCGTCGAAAAGAGCCTAACCGACGGCCTGGACAACATAGCAGGCACCGCGGGCAACGACGTATTTAACGGCGTTTACTACGCAGGCAACGGCACGCAAAAGTCTACTTTGTCGCCTCTTGACAAGATCGACGGAGGCGCGGGCAAAGACACGTTAAATTTGACCGTGTTTAAAAACGACGCTCCGCAAAATTTGACTACGACCGAGCTCCAAAATATCTTTAAAGGCGTAAGCAACGTCGAAAATCTAAATTTGATCTCGGAGACTGGGTTTGACGCCGCTGGAGTCAAATTTAACTTCGGACTGGAAAATTTAAACATCTCTACCATAGGCGACGTGAGCATATCCGAGACCGACGCGACGAACAAAGTCTCCGTAAACACCACAGGCAAAGTTTCGCTAAACGCAAAAAACGCCCAAGACATCGATATTTCGGCAAAATCAGACGTAACCTTGATCGCGCAAGACGCTAAAACCGTAAACGTAAACAGCGAAGGCAAGGCAAATATCGCCGCAACCGCCGCTCAGACGTTAAATTTGAAAGCTAACGGCGAAACCGAAGTCGCAACGAGCGCAAAAACCGTAAATATCGATCTAAAAAGCAAAACCAACGCTCTTAAAAACTTCACGACCCAGGCCGCCGATTTGACGCTTGCAAATTTAAAGATAAACGATACCTCCGGAAATAACGTACTCATCGCATACGGCGCCAAAAAGATCAGCGTGACGGACGTCGATTTTGGCGCCAACTCCATCCGAACCGACGAACGGGACGTGGATTTTACGATGTCTTACGCGGACGAAGGCCTAGCTAAACTATCTTCAAGCGCGGGCGATAAAGTAAAAACGCTAAATTTACACGCTAAAGCGGGTAAAAAAGGCCAGCTAGACCTGGGCAATATCACGTCGCTAACCAATGTTGCGGTAGACGGCGGCATGAGAGAATTTGCTATGGACTTGTCGGCTCAAACAAATCTTACGAATTTTGACTCTAGCGCTTACGAGGGTAATTTCTCCAACCTAAAACTCAAAAACGTCCAAAACGCTACCGCAAAATTAGGCGGCGGGGACGATTTCGTAGAGATAGATAGCGCGGCAAATGTCCATAGGATCGATGGCGGCGCGGGCGAAGACACTATGGTCGTAACCTCTGCCGTAGCTACCGCGACGACAAATAAGCTCTCTCTTTTAAATTTTGAAAATTTAAAGATAACCGACGCCCTAAGCGGAGCCGTAGACATGACTAAATGGGCAAATTTGGGCTCCGTAACGCTAGCCGGCGGAGCGGGAGCGGGAGCAAAGATAGATAATCTAGCGAACAACTCTACGATAGTCGTCGAAAACGCCGCGATCGCAAACGATATAGCCGTAAATATCAAAGACGCGGCGAGCGGCGCAGACGATACGCTAATCTTAAAGATAAATCCTAAAGCAAATACGGCAGGACTGGACAATACCGGAAATTTCGTCATAGACGGCATAGAAAACGTCCGCATCTCCTCAAACGCCGATACGGCAAAAACCGCCGCAGCCAAAAACGTAATAAACCTAAACGCTAGCGACGCGACTAAAAGCGCGCTATCGGGCGTCTACGTGAGCGGCGACGGCAATACCGAACTAAAACTAGGCGCGAATATCGTAAAAATAAAAGGCGTTGACGCAAGCTCGCTAACAGGCAAATTTACCTTTGACGCAGGAAATCACGTCGAAAGGGGCGGCGTCGTAAAAGGCGGTAGCGGAGACGATACGCTAAGCTTCGGCTCGGTGGCGGGCCTCAAAATAACGGGCGGAGCGGGCAACGACGTCTTTAAGGTCGGCAAGCTAGGAGCGGAGGCGAATTCGCCTTTCGGCACGGATAAACTAAGCTCTATCACCGACTTTAGCAAAGGCGACAAGCTATACACCGGAGGCGCCGCCGCGGAGGCGAATTCTATCGCCAAATACGACTCGGACGCATCGCTAGACTTTGCCAACAATTTACGCGAAGCTGAAAAGGCGGCCGCTCAGCACGCGTCAAAGAGTGCGTATTTCACCTATCAGTCAAACACCTACATCGTTACGTCCGACGGTGTGCAAGGCGTAGGACAGGACGACTACGTGACCAAGCTAGCCGGTACGGTAGATCTAAGCGGTGCGAGAGTAGATAGCGATCACAATATCGTTTTATAATTTCGCCTAAATTCATTTTTATCCTTCATCAGCGGCAGGCCGACACAGTGCGGTTCTGCCGCCCGAATTTTCATTATTTTTATCTACGATTTATCGACAATCAGGAATTTAATGCTATAATCGCCATGGAATTAAACAAAATCCCAATTTACCCAAAGGAGGCCTTTTATGGCAGTAACAAAAGCACAAGTAGCCCAACTTTATGTGGCATTATTTAACAGAGCACCCGAAGGTGCGGGTTTAAACGCATGGGTTTCGGCAGGCGTTTTTAGAGATCAAGCGCAAACCGCAGACGCCATGCTACAAAGCCCTGCTATCGCAGCGTATTTTAACGGCAGAATAGATACAAACAGAGGATATGTAGAAAATATCTATAAAAATATCCTAGGCAAAGACTACTCTCAAGATCCAGACGGCATCAACGCTTGGGTACGCCACCTAGAGCTAGGACACACAAGAGGCGAGACTCTAGTTACTCTTTTCCAAGTAGCAAGATCGCCTGAGGCTATCGCGGCAGATCCTACGGCAGCAGCGGTATTTGCAAACAAAACCGCTATCGCGGCATATATGGCTGAAAAGATAACCGACATAGAAAGCGACGGATCGGGCAACTTTAACTATGCTCCGTTCCAGTAGATTATCGAGACCACAAACAGCACCAACCTAGAGGAGCAAAAAGCTAAAATAGACCAGCTAGCAGACGCTGCAAAACCGGGAAGCAAAATTTTCACTACCGGAGTCGATACACTTAAGGGCACCGAAGGCGACGATACTTTTAGCGCTGTTTACTATTCTGGTGACGGCGATAAGACTTCTACTTTGTCCTCTCTAGACACTCTAGACGGCTTAGGCGGTAAAGATACGCTAAAAGTAACCGTACTAAAAAACGGCTCAAATTCGGAGCTTGATCTAGACAATATCGATAATGCCATGAGAGGCGTAACCAACATAGAAAATTTAGAGATAAGATCAGAGGTAACAATAAAGGCTCCAGCAGCACCGGCCTTGAGTAAACTAAACAAAGGTCTTGATAATCTAAGCATTACATCCCCTGGGGATATAAAGCTAGAAACAGATACCAAAGAAAAAGTAACGATAGATACGAATAAAATCGCCACTCTAACGGCAGATAAAGCAAAAGAGATATCCGTAAAAGGCGGAGATGATAGCGCTATATCCGCAAAAGAGGCTACAAAAGCTAGCATAAATCTAGGTACCAACGCAAAAGTCCTAACCGTAGGCGCAAACGGACTAGATAAAGTCGAAGATCTAAGCCTAGCAAACCTAAAACTAGCGGCAGCGCTCACCGCGGCTAAACTAGTTAAAATTAACGTAAAAGACGTTGACTTTAACGGTGCCCAAATCGCAACCGACGAAGAAAAAGTGGATCTAACCACAAACTACACAGAAAAAGGCACAGCCAAACTACAAGCAAACAATGCCACTCAGCTAACCATCCACGCTAACGGCGACAAAGAGTCTACTATCGAGTTTGTTTCTCCTCACAATAAGTTAGAAAAAGTAACCTTTGACGGAAACGCAAAAGATCTAAAAATCAATCTGCAACAAGAAACTGTGCTCAAAGACGTAAACGCAGCATCCTTTACCGGAAATTTCGCTGAACTAAAGGTCAAAAACATCGCCGGCTCGCAAGTGCTTTTAGGCTCAGGAAACGACGTAGTAGACATAGATAATACAAATGCCGAGCAAACTATCAACGGCGGAGCGGGAACGGATCTAATATCTATATCTACAACGATTGCAGGCGCCGGAGCGGATAAGGTAACGCTTAAAAATTTCGAAGGTATAAGGATCAACAATACTATTGGAAATGATATAGATATGTCAAAATGGGAAGGCTTTAATAATATCACCCTAGCCATGGGCTCAGGCGCTCACAAACTTGAAAAAGTTCTAAACAACTCCACTATAACGGTAGAGAAAAATCTTTTAGGAAGCGATCTTACGGTTGAAGTAAAAGATGCCGCTAACGGCACCTCAGACAAGCTAAATTTAGTATTTAATCCAAAAGGTACGGCTGCTGGTCTGGCAAATACGGGCAACTTCGTAATAGACGATATAGAAAACATCGATATAGCGTCAAATTTAGACGACGAAAAGACGGCCACAGCTACAAATACCGTAAATCTAAAAGCTAGCGCCGCCGATAAGGGCACTCTAACGAACGTGGTAATAAAAGGCGACGCAAAAACAAAACTAGTCCTAGACGGGGCCTTAAAAAAATTAAAAACCGTAGACGCAAGCACGCTAAAAGGAGATTTCAAATTTGACGCTAGCGGTCACCTTGACGAAAAGTCGGTAATCAAAGGCGGAGCGGGAGACGACGAGATAACCTTCGGTAGCAAATCAGGCGCAACCGTAACGGGCGGAGCGGGCGACGATACGTTTATATTAGGAACCGTAGGCGACAGCGCAGCATTCCCTGCATCAAAAACGGCTACTATCACGGACTTTTCTAAAGGCGACAAACTCAAAATAGGCGCAAATTTAGGAGGAACCATTGATCAAAATATCGCAAGATACGATTCAACAAAATCGCTAGACTTTGCAAACAACCTATCTAGAGCCCTAGACGTCGCAACGGCTGCAAGCAACAAACTAGCTTACTTTACCTACACGGATCCTGATAGCAATGCGACAGACACCTATCTAGTAAGATCAGACGCTACCGCTGGCCTATCCGCCAGCGACTATGTAGTAAAACTAACCGGTATAGTAGACCTAGCCAATGCTACGCTTGCCGATGCTGGTACAAACCTACAGCTAACCCTCTAATCTCCGCGATAAACCCCGACCTTTCGGGGTTTATCCTTTTTAAACTCTCAAATTTCTCTCTTTCAAATTTTGCCGAACGACTCAAATTTAACGACGGACCAAATTTGCGCTCAGATTTAATCCGCCGCACGTAAATTTGACGGCAAAAATGCAAATTTCGCCGCGTTAAATTTAAATCATCAAATTTGCGCCGCTCTAAAATCCCCTAAAATTCGCCCTTCTAAATCAAATTTGAAAAAATATAAAATTTTTTGCATCTACCCCTAAAGTTTTTTTGATTTCGTCCGATATAGTTTTTGAACGACAAGAAGTCGTATTAAACTTTAAAAGGATTTACAATGAGTTTTCGTATTAACACGAACATCAACGCTCTAAACACACACGCAAACGCAGTCGGTAACAACCGCAACCTTTCTCTTTCTTTGGGTAAACTTAGCTCAGGTTTGAGAATCCAAACTGCAGCAGATGACGCTTCTGGTCTTGCTATCGCTGATAGCCTTCGCTCTCAAGCTAGCGCGCTTGGCCAAGCTATCGCAAACGGTAACGACGCTATCGGTATCATCCAAGTAGCGGATAAAGCTATGGACGAGCAGCTAAAAATCCTTGATACTATCAAAGTAAAAGCTACTCAATCAGCTCAAGACGGTCAAACAAGCGACTCTCGTCAAGCGCTACAAGCCGACATCGTTCGCCTAATGGAAGAGCTAGACAACATCGGTAACTCTACGTCTTTCAACGGTCAGCAGTTACTAAACGGAACATTCTCTAACAAAGAGTTCCAAATCGGCGCTTACTCAAACCAAACAGTTAAAGCATCTATCGGCGCTACTACGTCAGATAAGATCGGTCTAACAAGATTTGAGAGCTCTAAGCTATTGACATTTGCAGGCGTAGTTAGCCTTACTTTCCTAAACGTAGACGGTATAAACAACGTAAAAGTAGCTGCGGCTACAATTTCAACCGGTCTAGGTAAAGGCGTAGGCGCGCTAGCTGAAAATATCAATAAAGTAACCGATAAAACAGGCGTTAGAGCTACGTTTGATACTACGTGGGTATCTAGTAAAGCTATCAGCGGCGGTCAGATCCTAAGCCTTGTCATCAACGGCGTAAAAATCGGCGACCTAGAAGTAAAAGCGGGCGATAAAAACGGCGCTTTGGTAAATGCTATCAACAAAGTTAAAGACCAAACAGGCGTAGAAGCATCTGTAAACACCGAAGGTAGAATGGTACTAACTAGCCGCGACGGTAGAGCTATAAAAATCTCAGGCGACAAAGTAAGTGCCGGCCTAGGCGGTAAAAGAGGAACATCTATGTTCATCGGACGCCTAAACCTAGTTCGCCTAGACGGTCGCGATATCAAGGTTTCAACAGGCGCAGGTACAGGAGACCTATCTGTAGCGTTTAGTAAAACAGCTGCTAGCCACGGCGGTAGCCAGCAGTCAGTAGCTCTAAGAGATATCAGAGGCCAGCTAGATCCAGACCTAGCAGCTGCTATGGGCTTCCAAAGAATGAGTAACGGCGTAATGACTTCTGCTCAATCAGCAGGCGTTATGACTCTACGCGGTGCGATGGCTGTTATGGATATCGCTGAGTCTGCTCAAAAAACACTTGACCAGATCCGCTCAGACCTAGGTTCTGTTCAAAATCAGCTTGTCGCAACTGTAAACAACATCACAGTTACTCAAGTAAACGTAAAATCAGCTGAATCTCAAATCAGAGACGTTGATTTCGCTGCCGAGTCAGCAAACTTCTCTAAGTTTAACATCCTTGCTCAGTCAGGAAGTTATGCTATGAGCCAAGCTAACTCTGTTCAGCAAAATGTCTTGAGACTACTCCAGTAGTCGAAAGCATTTCTACGCGAAGCGGGGGTAACCCCGCGTAGCTGGAAAAACGTTTTAAGACTACTTCAGTAGTCAACACTTTAAGGCCGCTTCGGCGGTCTTAAATTTCAAAAACCCAAACACCAATAGTTAAGACATCTCCAAAAATAATAGTTATTATAGACGCTAAATTCGGCGTCTATATCTTTAGAAGTGAATTTTAAAGTCGAGTTTTACCCGCTCGACTTTTTGCTCCAAATTTTATCCTACTTTTCCAAGTCAAATTTAAATTCAAACGATAAATTAATGCCATTAGTTTAAATTTTTTGCTACAATTACCGCAAAAAATTAAAAAGGCTATATTAATGAAAAGCTTAATCATTGTGGAGTCCCCCGCGAAAGCCAAAACGATAAAAAATTTCCTCGGAAGCGACTACGATGTCATCGCATCAAAAGGCCATATCAGAGATCTACCAAAAACCGCATTTGGTATCAAGATCGAGGGCGAAAAATTTACGCCCGAGTACAAAATAAGCGCCGATCACTCCGCGATCGTAAAAGAGATCAAAGAACTAGCCAAAAACGCCGACCAAATCTACCTCGCAACCGATGAGGACCGCGAAGGAGAGGCCATCGCCTACCACATCGCCGCAGCCATCGGCAAAAAGCCCGAGAGCCTGCCTCGCATCGTGTTTCACGAGATAACCAAAAGCGCTATCGAGGCCGCTTTAAAAAACCCGCGCACGATAAATATGGATAGCGTAAACGCACAGCAAGCCCGCCGCCTGCTAGACCGAATCGTTGGCTACAAGCTCTCGCCGCTATTAAATTTAAAAATCCAAAAAGGGCTAAGCGCTGGACGCGTGCAAAGCGCGGCTCTAAAAATCATCGTAGATAGAGAGCGCGAGATACGCAACTTTAAACCGATCGAATACCACAGCATCGACGCGGTTTTCAAAAAAGATCTTGACGCCGAGCTGGTTAAATTTGAAGCGCAAAAGATAGAAAAGCTCACGATAACAAACGGCGACCGAGCCAAATTTATCGTAGAAAATTTAAAAAACGACAAATTTAGCGTCCGCGAGATCGAAGCCAAAGAGCGCAAAACCGAGCCCGCGCCGCCGTTCATGACCTCGACGCTGCAACAAAGCGCGAGCAACCGCCTAGGCTTTAGCCCGAAAAAGACGATGATGATCGCGCAAAATTTATACGAAGGCGTGCAGACGCATCAGGGCTTCATGGGCGCGATAACCTACATGAGAACAGACAGCCTAAACCTCGCCAAAGAAGCCATCGCAGCCGCGCGCGAGACGATCGAAAAAGAGTACGGCGAACGCTACTTGCCCGCTAAGGCTAAAATTTACGCAACCAAGAGCAAAGGCGCGCAAGAAGCCCACGAGGCGATCCGCCCGACAAATCTTAGCTTCACACCCGCTATCGCTGCGCAATATCTCGAAAAAGACGCACTACGCCTCTACACGCTAATCTACAACAGATTTTTGGCCTGCCAGATGAGCGCTAGCGTGAGCCAAACGCAAAACGTATTCGTCGCGGGAGCAAAAGGCGAGTTTAAAATCAGCGGCCGCAAGGTGCTGTTTGACGGATTTTACCGCGTTTACGGCGACATGGATAAGGATAAAATTTTACCCGACCTAAAAATCGGCGACGAGATG
Source organism: Campylobacter sp. (assembly GCA_042645325.1). Lineage (GTDB taxonomy): Bacteria > Campylobacterota > Campylobacteria > Campylobacterales > Campylobacteraceae > Campylobacter_A. The sequence continues at coordinate 9,133 of JBHRQF010000030.1, forward strand.
AGTCTGCAAAGCATCAAAAGCTCGCAGCACTTCACCGAACCGCCGTCTCGCTACTCGGAAGCCGGACTCGTTAAAAAGCTAGAAAGCCTAGGCATCGGGCGCCCTAGCACCTACGCGCCGACCATCTCGCTGCTGACCTCTCGCGACTACGTCAAAGTTGAGAAAAAGCAGCTCGTGCCAAACGAGATCGCCTTTACGATGATGGGCGTTTTGGAGGAGCATTTTAGCGATATCGTAGATAGCGAATTTACGTCAAACATGGAAGAAAAGCTCGACCACGTCGCCGAAGACAAGGCCGACTGGCAAAAGCTTTTGAGCGATTTTTATCATCCGTTTATAGATAAAATCACAGCGGGCAAAACAGGCATAAAAAGCCAAAAAGTAGCTACTCCGATCGGCGAAAAGTGCCCGGAGTGCGGCGGCGAACTACTACTACGAAAAGGACGCTACGGCGAGTTTATCGCGTGCGGAAATTTCCCAAAATGCAAATACTCGCGCAATATCGCAAAAGCCGATCAAGGCACGCAGGAAGGCGAAGCTGCGGCAAAACCGAAAAAAGAGCTCAAAAAGATCGACGTACCGTGTCCAAAATGCGGCGGCGACATCGTCGAACGCATCAGCCGCAGGGGTAAATTTTACGGCTGCGCAAACTATCCAAAATGCGACTTCGTCTCAAACTACGAGCCGGTCGCGCAAAAATGCGACGAATGCGGCGGCGATATGATCAAAAAAGAGCTCAAAAAAGGGACGTTTCACGAGTGCACGAAGTGTAAGAAAAAGGTACAAATAGGAGATTTGTAAATTTTGTTTGTTTGAATAATTTTTAAAATTT
>JBHRQF010000031.1:0-9804 GCA_042645325.1 Campylobacter sp.
AAAAACGTGATTATATCGGGATAGGGATAGAATAAAAATAAATTTAAATTTAGTCTAATTAAGTTGATTTATTGTGCAAAATTTAAAGATAAAAAAGTATATTTGATTAAATTTGGCGATAATATAAAATTTGAGGGTAGGGTAAATTTAGCAAATCGGCAAAATTTGCAGGGGAAAAGCGGCAAATTTGATCAGGTTTGCCGCCTAAAATTAAATTTAGCCCAGTCTCTTGTTTAAAATTTGAGAAAATCCCCATAGGTGTCTAGCTTGCGCGAGTTCGGTTTTTTCGAGTTTTGTTACCATCATCTCCTCATTTTTGCCTAGGCGCGAAACCACCTCGCCAAAGGGGCTAATAAGCATCGAATCGCCGTAAAAGCTCCACTGCTCGTCGCTAGCGGCTTTGTGGTTGCCGACGCGGTTTACGCGTAAAACATAGACGTTGTTTGTAAAGGCGCGGGTTTTTAGCAGCTCCTCCCAGCGCGACTCGCTAAAAAACGTGCACGCAGTGGGGACCACGACGGCATCGACTTTCTTGCGCGCCATATACGCCCACGCCGCGTCAAAATGCGCCTCAAAACCAAACATCACGCCGATTTTAAATTTCTCATAGTTAAATACGGGTAAATTTAACTCGCCTTCATCATTGTTGGTAAAAAATTTCGCCTCGTTCCAGTGCGGGTAGGGCATCAAGATCTGCTGTTCGTAAAAGCGCGAGGATGCAGGGCTAAATCTCGCCGCGACCTTGACGAGGCCTTTGCCTTTTGGCAGCACTAGCGGAGCTAGGATTTCTAGATTGTATTTTTGCGCCATTGCCGCAAGCGCATGCTTTTTGCGCTCGCTTTGCTCCTTGATGAGGCTTTTGGGCATGAGCTCGAGCTCTTTAAAAAAGCTGTTTAGTACGTACTCGCCGAGCACCACGAGCCTAGCGCCTTCGCCCGCGCAAATCCTAAAATAATAATCTAGCCTCGACTCGCTCATAGGCTGAGTCGGTAGCTGCAGGGCGCAAACGGCTGCGGTAGCGTTATTCATCGTCTGCGTCCTTTACCACTAGCTTTGCGTTTTGCAGGATCTTGTCTGCTTCCTCGAGTAGCTTTTTGCCCTCTTTGTGCAGCTTGACGCTTTGCTCCAAACTTAAATTTTCATCGCCGAGTTGTTTTAAAATTTCATTTGCTTTGGTGAGTTTGCTCTCAAAATCTTCGCTTAAATTTTCACTCATCTAAAACCTTTTTTATGATTTTTTCAAATTTATCTACTTCGACTAAAAACGCGTCGTGGCCGTAGTCGCTGTCTATCTCGTGATAATCGCACGCCTTGCCAATACCCTGCAGTGTCTCGTGCATCTCGCGCATGCAGCTTGACGGAAATAGCATATCGCCGCTAAATGCTATAAGCGTAACTTTGGCGCAAATGGGCGAGAGAGCGTGCGCTAGGTCGTCGTAGTGGCGCGTACAGTCAAAGATATTCATCATCTTTACGATGTAAAGGTAGCTCAGCGGATCAAAGCGCTTTGGAAAGCCGCGGCCGTTGTACTCCATATAGCGATCGACCTGAAACCGCCCCGTAAGCTCGTAAAGACCGTCGGTTTCGACGTAGTTGCGGCCGAATTTGGAATCCATGGAGCTAGGCGAAAGAAAGCTGATGTGCCCCGCCATGCGTCCTAGCGCCATGCCGGTTAGTCCCTGCGCGGCGATGTCGTTTTCGTCGTACTGCCCGTCTTTGAAACCAGGATCGCGCAGGATGCCCTCGATCGCGATTTTGTTAAATGCGATCGCCCAGGCTTTGCATTGATAGGTGCTGGCTAGGATGATGATGTTTTTAGCAAAATTTGGAAACTCGATCGCAAAACAAAGCGCCTGCATACCGCCTAGGCTGCCGCCCACGACCGCATGCGCTCGCTCGATACCTAAGTGCTTAAAAAGCCTCATCTGCGCCTTTACGATGTCGCTGATGGTTAGCACCGGGAAGCGCAAACGATACTGCTTACCGGTGCTTTTTTCGATGCTGAGCGGATTTGTCGAGCCGAAATTTGAGCCGAGGATGTTTACGCAGATGACGAAAAATTTGCTCGTATCTATGCCCTTGCCCTCGCCCACTAGCGCGTCCCACCAGCCGAATTTCTGCTCGTTTTCGTATCTGCCTGCGGCGTGGTGGCTACCGGTTAGCGCGTGACATACGACTATGACGTTGCTTTTATTCTCGTTTAGCTCGCCGTAAGTTTCGTAGGCGAGCTCAAATTCGGGTAAAATTCGGCCGCTCTCCAGATAGAGCGGCTCATTAAATTTTACTTTGCCGGTTTTTAAATTTAGCACTAATTGACTTTGTAGTTAGGGGCTTCTTGTGTTATGACGACGTCGTGGACGTGGCTCTCTTTTAGTCCGGCGCTAGTGATCTCGACGAACTGGGCTTTTTCCTGAAGCGTTTTGATATCTTTTGAGCCCATGTAGCCCATCGCGCTTCGTAGGCCGCCAACTAGCTGGTGCACGACCTCTTTTATACTGCCGGCAAACGGTACGCGACCCTCGATACCCTCAGGTACGAGTTTATCTTGCGCGGTGCCTTCTTGGAAATATCTATCGCTACTGCCTTTCGTCATCGCGCCGATACTTCCCATACCACGGTAGACTTTATACTGGCGTCCTTGGAAGGTTATCACCTCGCCCGGAGTCTCCTCGCAGCCTGCTAGCAAGCTACCCGCCATCACGCAGCTAGCGCCTGCGGCTAGGGCTTTGGCTACGTCGCCAGAGTACTTTAGTCCGCCGTCTGCGATGACAGGGATACCGTATTTCGCAGCCTCGGCCGAGCAGCTATCGACGGCGAAAATTTGAGGTACGCCAACGCCCGCTACTACGCGAGTGGTGCAGATGGAGCCCGGTCCTATGCCCACTTTGATACCGTCGGCGCCTGCTTCTGCTAGGTCTTTGACGGCGGCTGGGTTTGCGATATTTCCAGCGACGACGTCCACTTTTAGCTCGGCTTTAACCTGTCTTAGCGTGTCTAGTACGCCTTTTGAGTGGCCGTGAGCGGAGTCTATAACGATGACGTCTACGCCGGCTTCCGCTAGAGCTTTTGCTCTATCCATTTGACCTACACCGATGGCTGCTGCTACGCGGAGTCTGCCGTATGCGTCTTTGTTTGCGTTTGGATACTCTTTGCGTTTTTTTAGATCTTTTATGGTTATGAGGCCTTCTAGGTGGCCGTCTTTATCGACGATAGGCAGCTTTTCTACGCGGTTTTGAGAGAAAATTTTCTCCGCATCGTCTAGCGTGCAGCCCTTTGGAGCCGTGATTAGCGGAGCTTTAGTCATCCTATCTTTTACGAGGACGCTTCTATCGTTTTCAAATCTCAAATCGCGGTTGGTTAGAATTCCTATCAGTTTATTTTCCTCGTCTACAACGGGAACGCCTGAGATGTGTAGATCCGCCATCATATCAAGCGCGGAGCCTACGCTAGCGTTTGGCGAGATGGAGATAGGATCGATGATTACGCCGCTTTCGCTTTTTTTCACGCGGCGGACCTCTTTGACCTGGCTCTGTATGTCCATATTTTTATGTATGACGCCGATACCGCCCAGGCGCGCCATCATGATCGCCGCGCGGTGCTCGGTGACGGTGTCCATCGCAGCCGATACGATCGGGATGTTTAGCTCCACGTTTCTGCTAAAGCGCGTTTTTATATCGACTTGTTTAGGCAAAATTTCGGAGTACTGCGGGACGAGCAAAACGTCGTCAAAGGTGAGAGCCTTCGTAACTATCTTCATGCGTTTATCCTTTTATAGAGTTTTCTAAACTGAGCGCGCCTTCTAGCAGCGTTTTTTCGTCCCACGCCTTTGCGATGAGCTGAGCAGAGACGTTTAGGCCGTCTGCGTCTTTTGCTACCGGAACTGAGATGGCAGGCAGGCCGGCTAAATTTACGCTGATCGTATAGATGTCTGACAGATAGGAATCTAGCGGGTTTTTTAGTTCGCCGAATTTATATGCCGTACTAGGGGCGACCGGCATCAATATGAGGTCGCATTCGCTCAAAATTTGCTCATACTTGGCCTTGGTGTGAGCGCGAGCTTTTTGCGCTTTTATGTAGTATGCGTCGTAGTATCCGCTGCTAAGTACGAAAGTACCGAGTAAAATTCGCTTTTTTACTTCTTCGCCAAACCCCTCCGAGCGCGAATTTGCGTAAAGTTCTTTTAAATTTTTAGCCTCTGCCCTGCGTCCGTATCTTATACCGTCGAAGCGGCTAAGATTCGCGCTGGCTTCGGCCGTGGCGATGATGTAGTAGGTAGCGATGTCGCATTTTGAGTTTTCTAAATTTTTATAGATTATTTTGTGGCCTGCGGCTTTTAAAATATCGACCGCCTTTAAAAGCGCTTTTTTGGTCTCTTCCGAGGCTTCGTTTATGTAGTTTTCGATGACGCAGATCGTGAGTTTTTTATCCGCGTTTAGCTTGTCTGCTACGCTTTCAAATTCTATATCCGCGCTCGTGCTATCCTTGTCGTCGTGTCCCGCGATGATATCGTATAGGATCGCGGCGTCCTCGACGTTTTGCGTTATCGGGCCGATCTGATCTAGCGAGCTAGAGTATGAGCCTAGGCCGTAGCGGCTCACGCGTCCGTAGGTCGGCTTTAGCCCCACGCAGCCGCAAAATGCCGCAGGCTGGCGTATCGAGCCGCCTGTATCGCTTCCTAGAGCAGCCACCGCTAGCCCAGCACTCACTGCGGCAGCAGAGCCGCCCGAGCTACCGCCTGCGACTCTTTCGCGGTTTAGCGGATTTAGCGTTTTGCCGTAGTAGCTGTTTTCGGTCGTATTACCCATGGCGAATTCGTCCATATTCGTACGGCCAAACGGCGCCAAGCCTGCTGCTAGTAGTTTTTCTATAACAGTCGCGTTATAAGGCGCGATGTAGCCTTGTAAAATTTTAGACGCGCTTGTTACGCTCCAGCCTTTTACCTGGATGTTGTCTTTTATAGCGATCGGCACGCCAGCACCCAGTTTATCAAGCGGCAAATTTGCCAACTGCTCGACATAGGCGCCAAGCTCTCTATCTGCGAAAATTTTCTTTTCCAGCTCGTTTCTAAGCTCGGCTATTTCGTCGACGCTTAGCTTTAGAGCTTGCTTTAAAGTTATCATTTTTTATCCTTAAATTTATTTACCGCTACGATACCCGCGGCTGTGACCGCGAGGATGGCCGCGATGGTTGCCGCGACGAACCAAGCGGAGATGGGCTCAAACATTTTTTAGTACCTTTTCGCATCTCGGGCAGGTTTCTCCGTCGTGCTTAGCGGTAAATTTCCAACATCTCGGGCATTTGTGTCGTGTCGATAAAACGAGTTTAAATTTATCGTTTCCGACGTCAAATTCGGCTAGGCTGTCGCTGCCGTCTAGGCTCTGGACGTCGCTAACCATATACCAATCGCTGATCTCGTTTATATCCTCGCTCAGGATTAAATTTGAGCTGGTTTGTAGCACGAGCTCGAGGGTTGATTTTATCTTTTTATCTTTTTTGAGTACATCGATTAACTCGAAAAACTTCTCGCGGCTAGCGACTAGTAGCTCGTCGTCTACGTTAAACTCAAAATCTAGCGGTGCATACTCTAGATCAAATGCGTCCGCCGCGCCGTTTTTGATGATCTTAGGCGCATAGTCCATCACCTCGTCCACGGTGTACGTGAACGTCGGAGCGATGAGCGGCAGGAGCGCTCTGGTGATTAGCGCCATCGTGCTTTGAGCCGAGCGGCGAGTATCGCTGTCTTTGGCGTCGCAGTATAGGCGGTCTTTGCAGATATCAAGATATATGCCGCTTAAATCGGCGCTTAGGAAATTCATCAGCAGGCTAAAGCCTTTTGAGAAATCATAGTTTTTAAACGCCGTTTCGGCCTCGTCGAATGCTTTTTTCGCGCGGCTTAGTATCCAGCGGTCTAGGATGTTGAAATTTGACGTTTCGATATCTTCTAGATCGTTTACATTGGCTAGTAGAAATCTTATCGTATTGCGTATTTTTCGGTATTGTTCGCTTACTTGTTTTAGGATGTTTTCGCTTATTTTTAGGTCGCTGGAGTAGTCGCTAAGCGCAACCCAAAGGCGTAAAATTTCTACGCCGTAGGTTTTAGCGACGTCCGCCGGAGCCACGACATTGCCTTTGCTTTTACTCATCTTCTGGCCGTTTTCATCGACGGTAAAGCCGTGCGTGAGCACGCTTCTATACGGCGCTCGTCCTTGCGCGGCGCAGCTTAGTAGTAGCGAGCTTTGGAACCAACCCCTGTGCTGATCGCTACCCTCTAGATACATATCCGCAGGATAGCTACCCGAATCGTAGTCGCCGCTTTTTAGCACTGCAGCCCATGTCGAGCCACTGTCAAACCAGACATCGAGGATGTCCATCACTTTTTCTAAATTTTGCGGCTCAAATTTGCAGTTTGCGGGTAAGAGATCCTTGATCTCGCTATCCCACCACGCGTCAGCGCCTTTTTGCTCAAATATCGCTGCGACGTTATCTAAAATTTCATCGTCAAATATCGGCTCTTTTGTATCCTTGCGCCTAAAAAACGCTATCGGCACGCCCCAGTCGCGTTGGCGCGAGATGCACCAGTCGGGACGATTTTCTATCATCGAGCCTATCCTTTTTACGCCGCTTGCAGGGTAAAATTTGACGTTTTCAAGCTCTTTTAGCGCGACTTCTCGTAGCGTTTTGCCCTCGATTTTTGGCTCGTCCATAGCGATAAACCACTGCTTTGTCGCGCGGTAGATGACCGGCTTGTGCGTTCTCCAGCAAAATGGATATGAGTGGACGAATTTGCTGACTTTTAGCAAATTTGAGCCTAAAAGCTCTAAAATTTTATCGTTTGCTTTAAAGATATGCATGCCGATTAGTTCGTCCGCTACGCCGTCTGGAAATAACTTTTTGGCCTTTAGCGTCTCATCGTATAGACCGCCTTCATCAACTGGCATGATGACTTCGATGCCGTATTTTAGGCTCACGTGGTAGTCGTCCTCGCCGTGACCGGGGGCGGTGTGAACTAGGCCCGTACCGCCGTCCATAGTGACGTGATCGCCTAGGATAAATAGCGATTTTCTGCCGTTTAGCGGATTTATAGCGTGCAGGTTTTCTAGCTCTGCCGAGGCAAATTCTTTTAAAATTTCGCCCTTAGTTAGACCTTCTTTTTCTAGCTCGCTTAGCATCTCTTTGGCAAATATCAAATTTTCAGCCGTCAAAACGTAAATTTCATTTGGATTTAGCGAGATGGCTTGGTTTGCCGGCAGCGTCCAAGGCGTAGTCGTCCAGATGACCGCGCTGGCGTCTTTTGCGCCGATTTTTGCGGCAGCTTCTTCGCCTAGCTTAAACGCGACGTAGATGCTGTAGTCCTCTTTGTCCTCGTACTCGACCTCGGCTTCGGCTAGAGCGCTTCTAGCCGCCCAGCTCCAGTACACCGGCTTACTTCGCTCGATCAAAAGTCCGCGTTTGGCGACTTTGCAAAGCGTTTTGTAAATTTCGGCTTCAAATTTAAATTTCATCGTCAGATACGGATCGTCCCAGTCGCTGGCGACGCCTAGCTGTTTAAAACTTTCCTTTTGCACGTCGATAAATTCTCTGGCGTGTTCGCGGCAAAGTTCGCGGATTTGCGTTTTGCTTAGGCTCTTTTTCTTGTCGCCCAGCTTTACCTCGACTTGCTGCTCGATAGGTAGTCCGTGGCAGTCCCAGCCTGGCGTAAATCTCACGTTTTCGCCGAAGAAATAGTGCGTTTTTGCGATGATGTCTTTTAGGGTTTTGTTTAGCGCGTGTCCGATGTGGATGTTGCCGTTGGCGTAGGGAGGGCCGTCGTGCAGAGTGAAGCTTTTTGCGGCTTTTTGCCTTTTAGCTTTCATTTTTTCGTAGATTTTTCTATCCTCGAACCACGATTTTAAGCGTTTGGGTTCGTTTTCGGGCAGGTTGCCGCGCATGGGAAATTCGGTGTTTGGAAGCAATAATGTATCTTTGTAATCCATAGGTTCGCCTTGAAGTAAAAAATTGGTAGATTTTATCCAAACGGCGATTAAATGCTACTGAAAAAACGCTATTTTAAGCTAAATTTATGTAAGATGTTTTCGTTTTTTAAAGGAGAAAACAGTGAAAAACGCACTACTGATCATCGGCGAAGATATCGGCGTAAATGCGCCTTTTTTGGATTATATTTTTTGCGCTTACAAGCGGCATTTCGGCGAGCTTGGCGAGTTTAGATTCGTTAGTAAAAGCGACAAGGAGCTGCCGTTTATCATCGAGCACCTTTGCGCGCGCTCCGATAGTCTTTGCATCTACGCGTCGAGTCAAAACTGCTCCGTCGCGGCTAAAATTTTAGCTACTTTAAGCGGCGATATTTTGGAGCTAAAATCCCCGCAAATGCTAGCTCCTAGCAGGGCTGAAAAATTTAGCGACGAGGGCTTTTTAATCAAATTAAATCAAACTTACGTAAATTTATTAAAGGCTGACGCGAATCAAAAATTGCCGACCATAAAGATCAAAACGCAGCGAGATTTCGGCTATTTTCATCTAGTAGATATCGACGAGGAGAGTGCGAAAATCCTGCTCGAACCGCTGGCAAAAACCTATGAAGTGCAGATTTATTCGTCTCAAATTTTATCAAATTTGGCGCTAATCAGAGTTGAAGCAAACAAATTTGGCCAAACCAGCGGCTTTATAAACGGCGCGAAAAATCTCTTTTCGGGCAAATTTTTTGAGGGCGAGGATGTTTTTCGCCACGTTGCAAGCACGCTTATAGCAAGCGGGCTAAAGCTTACATTTGCCGAGTCTTGCACGGCCGGGCTTGCCGCGGCTAAATTTGGCGCTTTTGCGGGGGTTTCGGCGGCGTTTAACGGCTCGTTAGTGACCTACGCAAACGAGATGAAACGCGACTGGTTGGGCGTTAGCGATGAGATTTTACAAACTTACGGTGCGGTGAGCGAGCAGTGCGTGATGGCGATGTTAAAAGGCGCGCTAAAGGCGAGCGAATCGGACTTTTCTCTAGCTATCAGCGGTATCGCGGGACCTGACGGCGGTAGCGAGGCAAAGCCTGTAGGGACGGTGTTTGTAGGAGCCTATGCTAAAGACGGCGAGTGCATGATCGAGAGGCTAAATTTAAACGGAGATCGCAACTACATAAGAGAGCAAAGTGCGCTGGCGGCGTATGTTTGCTTGCTAAAGCTAAAGCCTAGGCTATTTTTGGCGTAAATTTGGGTTAAATTTGATGAAATTCGTCAAATTTGCGCTTGCTAAAATTTAAAGTAGGTGTGTTTTGATTTATTAAATTTTGTAAAAAAACGGCGACAAATTTAAAATTTACCGCCGTCTTACGCGCAAGTAGAGCACAAATCAGCTCCGCCAAACTTAAAATTTAGCGCAAATTTAAGCTTAACGGACGAAATTTATAAAGTAAAAGCGCGGATTATTTTTGATACGGCACAGTTTCGTAGCCTTGATTTATGAGGCTACCCATGCCGCCGTCAAGATTTATTATATTTAGCTCCGGCGAATCTATCATCATAGCCGCCGCAGCACTTCTGCGTCCGCTTCTGCATATGAGCGCGACCGGTTTTTTTAGATCGACATTGGCTTTAAGCTCGTTCAAAAATCCCTCTTTATCGGTTGCGTTAAAAGTGATAGTCTTTGCGCCCTTTATCACGCCCGTTTCCATCCATTCAGCAGGCGTCCTAATATCAACGATTTGCTCGTAGTTTTTGATCGCCTCGGGACTAACTTGAACCGTAGAAATTTCCGCAAAAGCCATCGCCGCAGCCGCTCCTAAAAGTAAAATTTTTCTCATTTTCTCTCCTTAAATTTGAC
>JBHRQF010000032.1:0-9741 GCA_042645325.1 Campylobacter sp.
CATTTAGGACCTTTTTTGTTTGATTATATTTAAATCGGTCGTTTAAAGGGATGATTTTGATTAAGGATTGTGCTGAAAAGAGGGCTAAAATTTATAAAAATAAGCGGATAAAAACCACATAGAGTCAAATTTGGATTGCGTAAATTTAAGAAAAATAAAGTAAGAGATATGTAAAAATCCGCCCGTCAAATTTAACGGGCGGGGTAAATTTAAGGGCGCGTAAAAACGCTAAAACCTTAAATTTACGTTTGAAGCCCTTGCCAAAACAAGGGCTAAATTTTACTCGACTTCGGCGTCGATGACGTCGTCGTCTTTTTTCTTGCCGCCGTTTGCTTGCTCGCCAGCAGCACCGTCTTTTTTATACATCGCTTCGGCTAGTTTGTGGCTGGCTTCGCTTAGAGTTTTGACCTTCGCGTCGATCTGCTCTTTGCTCGCGTTTTCGTCTTTTAGCGTCTCTTTTAGCTCATCAAGCGCCTTTTGGATGCGCTCTCTATCCTCGGCAGGTATTTTCTCGCCTAGCTCATCAAGGCTCTTTTGCGTTTGGTGCGCTAGCGCGTCGGCTTGGTTACGAGCCTCGACTGCGTCTTTGCGCTTTTTGTCGTCCTCTTTGTGTAACTCGGCGTCTTTGACCATGTTGTTGATCTCGTCCTCGCTTAGACCGCTTGAGCCTGAGATCGTGATATTTTGGGCTTTACCTGTAGCCTTGTCTTTAGCAGAGACCGTTAGGATGCCGTTGGCGTCGATGTCAAACTCAACCTCGATCTGTGGCACTCCGCGAGGAGCGGCAGGGATGCCCTCTAGGTTAAACTGACCCAAAGACTTGTTGTCGCGGGCAAATTCGCGCTCGCCTTGGAGTACGTGGATCGTGACGGCGCTTTGATTGTCTTCGGCGGTTGAAAATACTTGATTTTTCTTAACCGGAATAGTCGTACCTTTTTCGATGATTTTCGTCATCACGCCGCCTAAAGTCTCGATACCTAGGCTTAGCGGAGTTACGTCTAGGAGCAACACATCCTTCACGTCGCCTTTGATGACCGCGCCTTGTATCGCCGCGCCGATAGCTACGACCTCGTCCGGATTTACGCTTTTATTTAGCTCTTTGCCAAACGCCTTTTTGACCTCTTCTTGAACTAAAGGCACGCGCGTCGAGCCGCCCACCATGACGATTTCTTTTATATCTTTTTTATCCAGCCCGGCATCTTTTACGACCTCGTTTATCTTAGTGATCGTTTGAGCGACTAGATCCTCGATCATACCTTCAAATTTAGCCCTAGTTAGCGTCTTTGTGAGGTGTTTAGGACCCGTAGCGTCGGCGGTGATAAACGGTAAATTTATCGTCGTTTCTTGAGCCGAGCTTAGCTCTTTTTTGGCCGTTTCGGCAGCCTCTTTTAGGCGCTGCATAGCCATCACGTCGGTTTTTAGATCGATGCCCGAGTCGCTTTTAAACTCGCTCGTTAGCCAGTCGATTAGGCGGTTATCGAAATCATCGCCGCCTAGAAACGCATTACCGCCGGTAGCTAGAACCTCGACCACGTTATCGCCGGTTTCTAGTACCGTAACGTCGAACGTACCGCCGCCCAGGTCGTAAACCATGATCTTCTCGGCCTCTTTTTTATCTAGGCCGTAGGCTAGAGCCGCCGCGGTAGGTTCGTTTATGATACGAAGCACGTTTAGTCCGGCGATGGTGCCCGCTTCTTTAGTCGCTTTTCTTTGGCTATCGTTAAAGTACGCAGGCACGGTGATGACGGCGTCTACGACCGTTTCGCCCAGATAGCTTTCAGTATCCTCTTTTAGTTTTATGAGCACTTTTGCGGAGATTTCTTGCGGAGTGTAGACCTTGCCCGCGATCTCGATAGCGCACGCGCCGTTTCTATCTACGACGTGGTACGGCAGTCTAGCTTTAGCCTCCTGCGCGTTTTTCTCGTTGCTCATTAGGCCCATTATTCTCTTGATAGAGTAGATGGTTTTTTCAGGGTTTGTGACGGCTTGGCGTTTCGCGCTGTCGCCTACTAAAATTTCGCCCTTATCTGTGAAAGCCACGACCGAAGGAGTCGTGTTTTTGCCCTCTTTATTCGGGATTACCTTGCTTTCGCCTCGCTCATACACGCTCACGCATGAATTCGTCGTTCCTAGGTCTATACCTATTACTTTTGCCATTGTTTTTCCTTTTTATTAAATTTTTATTTTAAATTTTACTTTGCTATCGATACCATCGCAGGTCGTAAAACTCTGCCGTTGATTAGATAGCCTTTTTGTATCACTTGCACGATTTTTCCTTTTTCCACGTCCTCGCTATCGATTTGCAGTACGGCATTGTGGAAATTCGGATCAAATTCGCCCTCGGTTTCGATCGGCGTGATACCGTTTTTTTCGAAACACTTTTTAAACTGATCTATCGTTATATAAATTCCTTCTTTGATTTTTGCTGCGTATTCGTCGCCTTCGGTTTCAAAATTTACCGCCATCTCAAGCGCGTCTATCACTGGAAGCAGATCTCGCGCGAATTTCTCGTTCGCATACGTCGCGATGTCCGTTTTTTCCTTTTCAAAACGCTTTTTGATGTTTTCAAAGTCCGCGTTAGCTCTATAATACTTATCCGTTAGCTCCTCGAGCTGCTTTTGAAGCTCGACATACTTCGCGTCTAGACCCTCAAAGCTGATGCTCTCGTCGAAATTTGACGGGATTTCTTGCTCAAGCTCTACATTTTCATTCTCGTTCATGCCGCCTCCTTTAGGTTGTTTAAAAATCTTTCATAATCATTATAAATACTGCCCGCGCAAAGCATTTTGGCCTCTTTACCCTCAAAATTTACGTCTAGTTTCATGCCTAGGTAGTTCTCGCCGAAAAAGACTAAATTTGAGTCAAAAACCATCTCAAAGCTAGGGCTTAGCGCGTTTTTAAAGCTCTCGCCGAAAATTTCAAGCGCTATCTTTTCGTTTTCTAAAAAGCGAATTTTAGTGCGCTTTAGCTCGGCTATCTTATTTCTTAGCTCATTTAGTCCCACCTGCATGCAGGTAAGTTCGAGTCTATCGAGGCCGATGCCGATGAGATTGCCCAAAAACTTCTCGACTTTCGAGTTAAATTTGAGTGCTATCTCGTCCTCGCTAAAGCTCAAAATCAAAAATCTATTGTTTAAATTTAAGACCTCGTTTAGCGTTTGGGTTTTGCTTTCAAAAACCATCGCATAAATTTCAAATTTATCGCTTAGCAACTTTAGTAGGTTAGAATTTGCGATATCTAGCGTCTCATCGAAATTTAACCTAGCTCGCCAATAATCTCTCATCGTCGCAGCCGTCGGTATCCTGCCGCCGCTAACGTGAAACTGCGTAATCGCGCCCTCGTCGGAGAGCTTTTTAAAATAAACCCTGATCGTAGAGGCCGGGATCGACATCGCCATACGCGAACCAAGCTCGCTAGAGCCGATCGGAGCGTTGTCGCTAAGATAAGCTTGAATGATAGAATCAAGTATCAGATCTCGCTTACTCACCTTTATCATATTAGCACTCTCTCCTTTAAATTGCTAGGCGCATTATACAACATTGAGCGGATAATTGTCAAGGGCTATAGTTAAAAAAAATTGTTTAGATAACTTTAGCCTAATAAGCTCAATGTTAGAAAGGCAAAATTTGGGTGAAATGAGTGGCGCGCGGGAAAAATTGAATAAATTTAATGTAAGAGTAGGTTAAATTTGGTTTTATCGCTAGAAATTTTATGAATCTAAAAGTTTGACGTATTAAAATTTGAAGTAAGTAAAGTAAAATTTAAGAGAAAAGCCCCGAATTTGGGGCTTGGGATTATTTATCTCTGAGGTTTAGCTCAGCGATAACTTTTGTGTAAGCTGCGTAATCTTTAGCTTTTAGATATTTCATCAAGCGTTTTCTGCGACCGACTATTTTAAGTAGTCCGAGACGAGACGAGTGATCTTTTTTGTAGATTTTTAGGTGCTCGGTTAGCTCCTCGACTCTTGCGGTTAGCAATGCGATCTGAACTTCCGGAGAGCCCGTATCTTTCTCTTTTCTAGCGAATTTCGCAACAATTTCTGCTTTTTTAGCCGAATCCAAAGCCATAATGACCTCCTGATTGGTGAGATTAAAAAAGGCGATTATAGCATAAAAATTAAAAAATGCGGCGCCTGCTTTAAAAAATATTGATTTAATCAAATTTGCAGATAAAATTTAATAAAATATCCGCAAAAAATTTAAAGGAAATTTATGCTTTTGACAAAAGCAAGCGAATACGCGCTGCTTTCGCTGATTTACATAGCGCAAAAAGACGCTCCCTCGGACGTCGATACGATGTCGGGCGAGCTTGATATATCAAAAAGCTTTTTGGCTAAAATTTTACAAAATTTGGCCAGAGAAGGCATTTTGGTTTCGTTTAAGGGCGCAAACGGCGGATTTATGCTCGCGCAAAAGCCTGAAGAAATCAGCATAAAAAGAGTGATAGAAAGTGCTGAAAAGCGTAAAATGGCGGTATTTGAGTGCTCGATCTCGGCCGATAGTTGCTCATCCAGTAAGGGCGGAATATGCCAAATTTGGCCGATGTTTAGTGCGCTTCAGTCTAAAATCGACGATTTTTTAGATACAATTACGTTAGCAAATATAATCAAGAAGTAAATTTTGGCAAAACAAAAGCGCAATATCCTAACCCTGGTCGCACCGTTTTTAGAGCCTATCGTAAGGTTTAAGGGGCTCACGATCGTCGGCGTTATAATCGCCATCCTAGCGATCATCATCGTGCCGCTTCCTAGCGCGGTTTTGGACTTTTTTCTTGCGCTTTCCATCTCTATCTCGGTGCTCATCATCCTGATCGCCGTTTACGTGCCAAAGCCCACCGACCTTAGTACGTTTCCAACGCTCATTCTCATCATCACGCTTTTTAGACTCTCGCTAAACATAGCTACCACGCGTATGATTTTGAGCGAAGGGCACAACGGCCCCGATGCCGTAAGCGAGATAATCTCAAGCTTCGGGCAGTTCGTCGTAGGCGGCAACTACGTCATCGGCGTGATCGTATTTACGATCCTAGTGCTTATAAATTTCATGGTCGTTACCAAAGGCTCGACGCGCGTGAGCGAGGTGCAGGCGAGATTTACGCTCGATGCGATGCCGGGTAAGCAAATGGCGATAGACGCCGACCTAAACGCCGGTCTAATCGACGAAAAAACCGCTAGAGAGCGCCGCGAAGCCATCATCGGCGAGGCGAATTTCTACGGAGCGATGGACGGTTCGTCTAAATTTATCAAAGGCGATGCGGTCGCAGGCATCATCATCACGATCATAAACATCGTCGGCGGCTTTCTCATCGGTTCGTTTCAGTACGGCCTAGATATGGCTACTTCGGCACAAAACTACACGATCCTAACGATCGGCGACGGCCTAGTGAGTCAGATCCCGGGGCTCATCACGTCGACGGCTACGGCGATCATCATCACTCGAGCTAGCAAGGACGATGAAAATTTCGCCGAAGGCTCGCTAACGCAGCTGCTAGGCGAATATAAAACGCTTCTAATAGTCGGCTTCATACTATTTATCTTTGCTCTAGTTCCCGGGCTTCCGACGCTGTCTCTGGGCTTTATCTCGCTTCTGTTTTTAAGTATGGGCTATATAATGAAAGAGGTAAAAGAGGGTAAGATAAATTTGACCGCCAAGGCCCAAAGCGCAGGCTCTGTCCAAGGCGAAGAAGAGGGGCAGTCCGCACCCAAACCCCCTAAAAAAAGCGAAGAAGAGATCGCTCGCGAAGAGGAAGCTAAGATAAATGATATCTTAAAGCTTGAAATTTTAGAGCTTGATCTGGGTTACGGTTTGCTAAAGATCGCCGAGACCGATCTCATCGAGCGCATACGAGCGATGCGCCGAAATATCGCGGCTCAGCTTGGTTTTTTGATGCCAAAGATCCGTATCCGCGACAATCTCCAACTACCGCCCAACGAATACCGCTTCAAGCTAAAAGGCGTCGTGATCGGGCAGGGGGAAATTTACGCGGATAAATTCCTCGCGATGGATAGCGGGCTGGTTAGCGACAACATCGAAGGCATCCCGACTAAAGAGCCGGCGTTTGGCCTAGACGCGCTATGGATCGATGCGAGCGTAAAGGAGGACGCGATACTAAGCGGCTACACGATCGTAGATCCCGCGAGCGTCATCTCCACGCACATGAGCGAGCTGATAAAGCAAAACGCCGCTGAGCTGCTAACCCGCCAAGAGACGCAAAATTTGCTCGACAAGCTAAAATCAGAATACCCAGTCATCGTCGAGGATACGCTACGCATCGCGCCTATCGGAGTGATCCAAAAGGTACTAAAAGCGCTACTAAAAGACCACATCCCGATAAAAGATATGCTAAGTATCCTGGAGGCGCTAAGCGACATCGCCGAGGTTAGCAAGAACCTCGATATGATCGTCGAGCACGTCCGCACCGCGCTTGCTCGAGCTATCACTTCGCTTTATGTCGATGAGAGCGGGCGGCTAAATTTTTACGTGATGGAGCCTGCCGCGCAGCAAAAGCTGATCGACGCCGTGCAGTATAAAGACGGCGCGTATCACCTGATGATAAACGTCTCGCAGACGTCGGCGATCGTGCAGGCTCTGCGCGAGGCGAGGGCGAAGCGGCCGATCTCTGAGTACGGCTCGATGATACTTTGCGTGGAGCCTAGCTTGCGTAAATTTATCGCCGATATCTGCGCGAATTTTGCCATAGATATCACGGTGCTTAGCTTTGCCGAAGTTGCGGCAAATACGCCGTTTGAGACGTTAGGCACGATAGAAATATCAAATTTGTAAGGAATAAAATGACCATCCATCACCTCTCGCACACCGATCTGGACGGATACGGCGCGCAGGTAATAACGAATCACTATTTTAAAAACGTTAAATTTTATAACTCAAACTACGGCAAGGAGATCGACGAGAAATTTGATCAAATTTTGGCTCAAATTTCGGATAAAAACGCAGCCCAGACGCAGTCAAATTTAAGCGGCGAGCAAAACGATATCTCGCAAAATGCGTCCGAAAATCGCGGCGAGGGCGAAGCGGCTAAAAATGACGAAAAAGCGCTCATCCTGATAACGGATCTAAATTTGACTGTGGAGCAGTGCGAAGCCTACGAGAAGGCGCTCATAAATAAAAACGCTAAAATTTTGCTCCTCGATCACCACCAAAGCGGTGCCGAGTGCGCGAGTAAATTTAGCTGGTATTTTTTAGATAGCTCAAGGTGCGCGACTAAGATCACTCATGATTTTTTCGCTAAAATTTACGGGATCGATGCGAGCCTAAATCACTTTAGCGACGTCGTAAATGCGGTCGATATCTGGCTAAAAGACGACGTAAATTTTGAAATGGGCAAAGTCGGACTCGGGCTCGTCGCAAATGCAAAAGAGATAAACAAAACGATGTTTGAGGCTGAAAATTCGCGCTATCTTTTTTATCTAATCAAACGAGCGCGGGAGTTTTTTGACGCCGGAGACGACTACGTCGGGCTTGACGAGGCGATTTTCGGGTTTAAAAAGGACTTTTTCAAAGAGGATAAAAACGATACGTTAAGCAATCTGATCTCAGCCTTCATCGTAAAAAAACTAAGCGAGGAAAAAGAGAAATTTAGCATAAAATATAACGACCTTAACGGCATTTTGACCTACAATATCGGCAATACTTCAGTTATCGGCAACGATTTTTTAGTAGCCAATCCCGATATTGATTTTTTCATCGACGTTACTAGCAAAAAGACTCTGAGCTTTCGCGCTAACGGCAAAGCCGACGTAAGCTTGATGGCTAAAGATTTAGTCGGCGGCGGCGGACACGTAAATGCTAGCGGCGGGCTTTTTGCGGGCTTTAAGGATAGCTTTAGCTATGAAAACATAAAGGCGCAGATAACCGACCTGATAACCAAAAAAACGATTTTACAAGGATAGAAAATGAAAGAAATAGAACCTACCGTAGACGAGCTAAGCTACGAGCTTTCGATGATGTTAGAGGCGATGCTGTATTATGCCGGCGTGAAAAAAGATAGGCTCGAGGACGCGGCAGAGGCCTACATCGAGTGCATCGACGACGCGCTAGAAAACTCGGGCGCCGAGGGCGTGGACGAGGTGCTCGAAGTCGTTGAATACATGAAGAAAAAGCACGCTAAATTTTTCAAATGAAAACTCTAGCGCAAATTTTACTTTTTTCGGTTCTAGCGGCGATGCTGGGCGGTTGCGTGTTTTTAAACGACCGCGGCGTGACGACGAAGTACTACAACGAGTGCAAGGAGTACTATGACGCGACGGGCGTCTATCACAAAGAGTGCCCTAAAAACATCATCGACTGGACGGAGTGATGAGCTTAGAAGCGGCTAGAGCGGCGAAGGCTAGGGAGCTGGCGGGCAAAACCTACGCGCCTTTGATGCGGGAAGTAGAGGGGCTGGCGGCTAAATTTAAGGGGCGCGAATTTGAGCTTAAATTTGACGATATAGTCGAGATAAACGCAAATTTAAACCCTATAGAGCGCAAAGAGACGCTGCAAACGGCGCTAAATTTACGCTCGTGGCATAAAGGGCCGTTTAAGATAGACGATATATTTATCGACAGCGAGTGGAGGAGTTTTGTTAAATTTAGCCTGCTCGCGCCGCACATGGATCTAGCGGACAAGGTCGTGGGCGATATCGGCTGCAACAACGGCTACTATCTCTTTCGTATGTTGCCCCAGCGCCCCAAAAAATTAATCGGCTTTGATCCGGGCGTTATGAGCTTTTTGCAGTTTAAATTTATCGATGCGTTCGCGCGCTCGGGTATAGAGTACGAGCTGCTAGGCGTAGAGCATCTGCCGCACTACGGCGTTAAATTTGACGTGCTATTTTGTCTTGGCGTGCTCTATCACAGAAGCGATCCGGTGCGTACGCTAAAAGAGCTAAAAGGCGCGCTAAATGCGGGCGGCGAGCTCTTTTTAGATACGATGTATCTTGATATACAGGGCGATTTTGCCCTGAGCCCTAAAAATACATACTCAAAGATACCAAATATCTACTTTGTGCCGACTATTAGCGCGCTTTTAAACTGGTGCGAGAGGGCAAATTTTAAAGACGCGCAAATTTTAGCCGCAAAGCCGACGGACGCGCATGAGCAGCGAAAAACCGAGTGGATCTTGGGCCAGAGCTTGGGCGATTTTCTAGATCCCGCAGACTCCACGCGCACGGTCGAGGCTATCCCGCGCCAAAACGGGTCTATCTAAAACTAAGTGTATAAAAAGGTGAAAAATGGACGAAAATATCTACGACGACAACAGTAGCGACGGAGTCGTACTGCCAGAGGACGAAAATCCGTTTCGCAACGAACTAAAAACCTCGCCGAATATAAAAATCGGTCTTAGCGGCGCCGTGACGCAGCTCGAGCCAAACCGCGCCAAAACGCGCTTTTTCGCCACTAGCGACATGGTGGCCGATAGCGAGGGACTTATACATAGCGGGTTTGTTTTCTCAGCGGCTAGCTACGCGGCGATGGCGGCGGTCAATGAGACTTTTAGCGTAGTTATCGGGGCTAAGATACATTTTTTCGCGCCGACAAAGCTAAACGAAGCGATCGAATTCGACGCGCGCTCGCACTTTAACGAGAGTAAAAAACGCGAGGTGCGAGTAACTGGCACGACGAACGATATAAAGGTGTTTGAGGGGACTTTTCAGGTTGTTATTTTAGAGGATCATATCTTTAAAATTTACAAAACCAACCTACAAAAACAAGCCGCACAAAGACGAAACGACGCAAAACGC
>JBHRQF010000033.1:0-9633 GCA_042645325.1 Campylobacter sp.
CTATTTATCAGAGGCAAGGTAAGCGTAAATTTAAACTACACGCTTAGCGAGCAAAATTTGATCGGCTGCGCGGACAAGGCGAAGCTAAAAAGCATAATCACCTCTCGCCAGTTTATCGCCAAACTAAAGGCTCGCGGCTTTGAGTTGGAAGAATCTCTAAAAGGCAGACTCATCTATCTCGAAGACGTCGCGCAAGGCATAAGCAAGGCTGATAAAATTTGCGCGATGCTAAAGGCGGTTTTGATGCCGCGCTGGCTGCTTGAGCTTATATATTTTCGCGACGTTCGCATCGACGACGATGCGACGATACTCTTTAGCAGCGGCAGCGAAGGCACGCCAAAGGGCATCGTGCTAACGCATAAAAACATAATGGCTAACATCAAGCAAATTTCAGAGATCGTAAACACGGATGGCAACGACGTTATCTTAGCGTCGCTACCGATATTTCACTCGTTTGGGCTTACTGCGGCGACCTTTTTTCCGCTTAGCGAGGGTATCGCCTCAGCTCACGTGCCTGATCCTACGGACGCCTTTGCCGTGGGTAAGATGGTTGCTAAATACCACGCGACGATAATGTTTGGCACGTCGACGTTTTTTAGGCTCTATACCAAAAACAAAAAGCTAAATCCGCTGATGTTTTCTACGATCCGCTACGCGATCGCCGGCGCGGAGAAGCTAAACGCGGCCGTTAAGCGCGAGTTTAAGATGAAATTCGGCGTCGAAATTTACGAAGGCTACGGCACGACCGAGACCTCGCCAGTTGTCAGCGTAAATACCGCAAACGTGCTAGAGCCCGAGTTTTTTAAAGAGCTCATTTTCTCAAAAGAGGGCAGCGTGGGGTTACCGACGGCCGGCACGATAATAAGAATCTGCGACCCTACAAGCCTAGAAAAGCTAGAAAACGGGCAAGCCGGCCTAATCCTAATCGGCGGCCATCAGGTGATGAAGGGCTACTATCTAGATGAGGAGCGCACGAAAGAGGCGATCGTCGAGCTAGACGGCGTGCGCTACTATAACAGCGGCGACATCGGCTTTTTGGACGAGGCTGGCTTCCTAACGATCACGGATAGGCTATCTCGCTTTGCTAAAATCGGCGGCGAGATGATCAGCCTAGGCGCGCTCGAGGCTCAAATTTCAGCCGTGCTAGGCGATGAGGTTACCTTTGTCTGCACCAACATCGCCGACGAGAAAAAAGGCGAGCAAGTCGTCATGCTCTTTAGCGGCGAGATGAGCGAGGAGGACGTGGCCGCACGCATCAGGGCTTCTGCGATACCTTCTATCATGCAGCCTTCAAAGATTTTTAAAGTAGAAGCCGTACCGGTGCTAGGAACGGGCAAGGTGGACTTTAAATCAAGCAAAAAGCTAGCGGCCCAGCTGGTTGCTGGCGAGGGGAATTTAGGCGCGGAGGAGGAAGCTTAAATTTACGTTATGATAGGCAAATTTGGCGGCTAGGTCGTCAAATTTGCCTATCGTCTAAACTCTGCAAAAAGACCCCTGCAAAATTAAATTTTAAAACAGCGATACCAGCTTATAAACACCTAAGTTTAATCACAATATAATCATAATGAAAATAAAACAACAAGGCGAATTTTGAACTTAAATTTAAAACAAAAACTCTTCGGTAGCAAACTTAAAAAGATAGTTTGGTCGGTAGTGCTTTTTACGGCGATACTCTGTGCCACATTTATCCGCATAATCCCCGATTACTCCACTTCGCGAGGCTTCGCGATAGTTTCTATTTTCGACTACAACAAATACAAGCAAGGATACTGCTTAAAAGAGGATAGAATTTTACCGAGAGAGGAGCTGTATAAAAGAGCAATAGGGCAGTATTTGGATTATGATCTAAAACTAGATCAAATGATCAATGATTATAGGACCTATGCCTATGGCAGTTCTTGGCGTAGCTCATATGAAATTGCATACTATGAACTAGAGAACATAAATTTATCGAATTGGTTTGAGGTATTAAAAACGCATCATGACAACAATGAGACGTTTGAAGAAATTTTTATGAATAAACTAAAAGCTAAAAAAACCGACCCAAAGAAGTATTTAAAAATAAATTTGAACGATATGAGTGCTGGATTTGATAGACCTATAATTACTCTAGACGGTGCTGGTAAAGGACCAAATATTCATATACTACTAGATAAGTTTGTTTTAATTTATAAAAATTATATACAACGTAATCATTCCGAATACCTATTTGATAGAATAAATTTTTCCGAAAAAATCAAAAAATATTATCAGGAGAGGTGCAAGGCGTCGTTTGATATAAAACAGGGTTTTGAGCTGGATAATTGCGGAAATCTAAATTATCCATTGGAAGAGTATTATTTAGGTAGTAGAGAAGCAAAAGGCGGCTGAAAAGCCTAATCATTTGAAATTTATCAAGCAAATTTCAAATCAAAAAATAAAATTTCAACACAAAGGATAAGTAGTGGCTGTATTTAATCTAAATTTAAACGGCGACTATTTAAAACAGTTGCCAGGCTACTATATATGGGGTCAAGATACCCAGCCGCCGGTAGGTAAAGTAGTATCCTAATAAATATCACCGCGATAAAATAAAAGGCGAATTTTGAACTTAAATCTAATACGCCTCATAACGATGATAAATTTTGGGTTTTAGCGGTTGTGGATAGTGTAAAAATAACGTCGTTTCATCTCAGTTTAGCCGTACCGGCGGTCAAATTTGCTTGATAAAACGACTAGCTAGCCTGCCTAAACGCCAAATTCGGCTACCGCAGACTAGCTAAATTTACACCAAATCCCTGCTGCTAAAGATAAAATATCCGCCCACAAGCATAATCGCGCCTAAAATCAGCGGATAAAAAATCGAGTAAAGAACAAATCCAAGCGTGCTAAAGTTGTTTAATACGAAATTCGACGCCACGCCGATAACGGCTAAATTCGGATCAAATAGGCTAATAGCCGCGATCCTAAAGACCTCGATCGGGTTAATGAGCGCGATAAAAAAGATGATATCCTCGCGTACGTTAGTTTTCATCAAAAAGCCGATCAGCGCGAGATCTAAAAACGCCAGCAAGATAAGCCAGAGTAAAAACGCGACGCCTTGACCCATTTCTTGATTTTTGATCATCGACGAGATGAGAAATCCAAACGACAAAAATACGAAGCTAAGCGCGAAAAGTAGGGCTGTGTAGAGGGTTAGGATATTCCACGGGATTTCGATTTTTTTAACTAGCCCCGCAATCACCGCAATCGCAAAAGAGAGCAAAAGCGGCACGAAAATAACGAAAATACGCCCCAAAGCCTTGCCGAAATAGTATTCGCCCAGACTAACGGGAAAGCTAAGCATATACTCAAGCAGGTTCGTATCGCGATCGGCGCTGATACTGCGCACGGTCGAGATGAGGATGAAAATGGGCACGATGATAATGCAAATTTGGATAAAAAGCAGCAAAAGCCGCGTAAGTCCGCTAAAACCGAGCACCCGCGAGTCCGTCACGCCGCTAAAGATAAAAGTAACGATAAGCCCCATAAAAACTAGCATATAGATGAGAAACCAGCGAGAGCGCAGCGACTCGGCGACATCGAGTTTGGCGATGAGTAGGAGGTTATTCACGGTCGCCTCCTTGCGCGATCGGCTCGTCTTTTATGATCTGTCCCAGGTCCATCTCGATGTAGCGGTTTGACATACTCTGCACCTCATCAAGCCTGTGCGAGATGAAAACCAGCGTCTTTTCGCGCGCAAACTCGCCTAGTAGATCCATAAAATTTCGCCTGGCTTTCGGGTCTAAATTTGCCGTGGGCTCGTCAAACATCATGGCCTCGGTATCTTTAGCAAAGGCGATTGCGATTAGCATTTTTTGCTTCATGCCGCCCGAGAGTTTGTAAAAGGGCTTGTGAAAATTTCCTTTTAGATCAAGCTCCATTTTCTCGCAAAATTTTTCTATATTTTCCTGCGCAACGTTTGAACTTTTGCAGGCGAACTCGCAAAGCTCTTTTAGGTTAAATTTAAGCGGCGGCGGCGTTTGCGGGACTAAAGATATCACGCTAAGGGCTTCTTTGCGCGCGGTAAATGGGTCAAAGCCGTTTACTCGCACCTCGCCGCTGTTTGGTTTAAATTCGCCCAGTATTATACGCATCAGCGAGCTTTTACCCGCGCCGTTTTGCCCGAGCACGACCGTTTTTTGCCCCTTTTCTATGCTCAAATTTACGTTTTGAAGTATCTTTTGCGAGCCAAAAGCCTTTGTGATGTCTTTTAAGATTATCAAATTTATCCTTTTAGATGAGCTTTTTAAAGCCGTTGTCGAATTTCAGCGCGTCGTGGTGACACACGTCGATACAGCGCCCGCAAAGCGTGCAGTCGCCGCCTACGAGACGAAATTCTTTTTTATTTTCGTCGTCGCCCGTTTTAGCGTTTTTCTTCGTGATTTCAAGCACATGCGGCACGAGACAGGTATCTATGCAGACTAGGCAGTGGTCGCAGCGCTCTTTGTTCCAGCTAACTTTAACGGCGTTGGTGCGGGTTAGCAGCGAGTACGTCGCGCCGATAGGGCAGACGTAGCGGCACCAGCCTCTGCGGGAGTAGAAAATCTCGACTAAAAGCACGAAAACCGCAAACCAAATCGCGTGAAAATAGCCGTAGATGACGAACCTAGACACTATGCCCGTCACGCTAAAAATCTCAAACACGAGCTGCGCGCTGGCAAAGCTCATCGCGATAAAAAGCGCGGTAAAGACGTAGCGCCATTTCGGGTCGAAAATTCGGCGTTTGATTATCTTTTTGGCGGCTAAATTTTCGTGGATTTTCTCGCCGATCTCGCCCAAAAATGTATATGGGCAAATCCAGCCGCAAAACGCTCGACCGCCCACGAGAGCGTAAAAAAGCAAAATCGTAGCCGTGCCGATGATCAAATTTATCGGAAACTCGTGCGTCGCGGCAAATACCTGAAAGCTCATAAAAGCGTCGGTCAAATGAAAGCCTAAAATCCTTGATCCACTGATGTCGCCTTCTAAAATTTGAATATCCGCGCGGTAAGAGAGCACGAACAAAATATGCACGAGCGCAATCGTCATGAGTCGCCAAGCTCGGATGCTAAGGCGCTTTTTGCCCTCGGCGTTTTTTACCGTGAGCGTGCTTAGAAACGGGACTTTGGCGACCGTGCAGCGCGTGGCGTACTTGTCCATTTTCTACTCTTTAAATTTTGAAATTTCATCAGCTAGCGCGCCTAGATCCTCGTCTGATACGTTCGTGAGAAGCCCCTTCATCAGGCTATTTGGCACCTTGCCCTCTTTGTAGTTTTTTAGCGAAGCTAGGATTTCGTCCTTGCTTTTACCAGCGATGCTAGGCGCCATAACGCCCTTGCCGTTTGCTCCATGGCAAGGCGCGCAGGAGGTTAGGTATCGCTTGCTAACGCCCTCGCTAGGCTGATTTGCGACGCTGTTTTGTAGCTGTTTGATCTTTTTGATCTCTTCGCTATCTTGCAAATTTAGCTCTTCGTTTACGACTTTTGGCTGCGTTTTCTGCGCCGGCTTTAGCTCGGGCCTGCTAGCGTCTTTTATAGGTGCCGACGGCTGGCTAGTCAGCATAAAAACCATAAGTGCAAGTACCAAAACTCCAAAGATTATCGCTATTTTCTTTCCCATTTTAGCCTCCTATTTTTTTCTAAATTGCTCGTTAAATTCGCTGATTTCATTAGCTAGCGCCTTGATCTGCTTCTCGTCCATACCGCGAACCAGATCTTTCATCAGCGGATTTGCCTTTTGCTTGTTTTTATACGCAAATATCATGTCGTAAATTTGATCCGAGGTTTTATTTAGCAGCGACGGGCCGATGATGCCGTTAGCGTAGTCGTCGTGGCAGGCGGAGCATTTGACGATAAAGTCCTTGCTAAGTTGCCCTTTGATGAGTTTTAAATTTATGCTTTGTAGCGGGCTTCGCACCATCGCTAGCGCGCCGACTGAGCGGCTAGTCTCGCTCTCTTCGTCATCTAGACCAAATTTGACTCTCTTTTTGCCGTTTATGTCGTAGGTCATAAACTGATCGTAGTCTTTTTGCGCGGTTGCGTTTGTGTCCGCTTTTTGCGTCTCTATCATGCCTGCGGCGGCTGGCGTTGCTTGCGTTTTTGCCGCTTGCGTCGCGCTTTTTTTATCATCCTTGCTCTCGCAGCCCGTTATCAGCGCGGCGGCGGCGAGAGCCGCGAGACAGCCTAAAATTTTATTTTTCATTTTTATCCTTTGTAAATTTCGTCATAGCTGCGGTTTGGCGCTATATCGATGATCTGTGCCGGGCAAACCTCGGCGCACACTCCGCATCCGACGCAGCCTTGTTTAAATTTGGGCAAATTTCGCCCGTCGCTTTTAGCCATCGATATGGCGGCGTCTCCGACCGGGCAGAGGCTAACGCACAGATCGCAGGGCTTATCCACGCTATTTTGGACGGCGTCTTTTACGGCTTGCTCGCGGTCGTTGTAAATTTTACGCTCAAGCATTTTCGTAACGCCGCTTAAATTTACGTTTTCGTTTTTATAGGCAAGACAGGCTTCGTGTCCTCGCAGTACGCCCACGCCCATCTTTACGTCGCTGATCTGCGTCGTGGCGTGATCTAGCGCGCCGCTGGGACAGGCCAAAACGCAAGGAAAAAGGTCGCACAGATAGCAGCCTCGCTCGTGAGCGTCGATGTAGGACGTGCCGTTTGAGTAGCCCTGCGTGATGTCTAGCAGTTCGATACTGTGATACGGACAGACCTGTACGCACTGGCCGCATTTTATGCAGAGCGATTCGAAATTTTTAACCGCTCCCGGAGGCCGTAAAAAAAGCTCGTCCGCGCGAGTTTTGGGTAAAAAATATCCGATGCCGTAGCCTACGGCCGCCGCACCTGCCGTTAGTGCGATAAAATTTCGTCTATTCATAGTGTTGCCTTTTGAGCGTTGTTCGGGCGCATTTTAGGAGAGCCGTCCTCTAAAAGCTTGAGCGGCTCGGAAAACGGCGCAAGTTTAGCTAGGAAATTTAGCCCGCTAATCACGGTCGAACCGTAGAAAAAGCGCAGAGTGGGATAGTACTGCCAAAGCTTGTCGGCATAAACGAAGTGTAAGTATGGCGTATCGCCGATACCGTCTCTATCGATGTCTAAGCCTTCGTATTCGTCGAAATAATTACCGCTCCACTCGTTTAGCTCGATCTTTGAGCCCGGAGTGTCGTTGATAGCCGTTTCCATGTTGCCGATAAAATCATTGCCCTTAAACACGCTTTTTTCCTGCGTCGCGTGCATTTGCAGCCCGATGACGTTGTATAAAATTTGATTGTTTTCGAGGGTATTTACGGTGCCCGGATTTAGCGGCGAGCGGTCGGAGTAGATGCCGCGCGAGTTATACAAAAAGGTATTTTCTCTGATGTTAAATTCTGAGGCGTCTTTTAGCGCAATACCCACGCCGAATGCTCCGTTTGAGTTGATTATCACGTTTCGGCGCACGAGAGAATTTGTAGAAAACATAAAATACATCCCCACGGCGCCGCCGCTAAATTCGTTATCCTCGATGAGGTTACCCGCAGAGTACATCGTATGCACGGCGTAGCGGTTGTTTTTGCCGAAATTTTTGCGGATTATGTTGTTGCTGGAAAACCACGCCACGATATCGCGACTGTTGTAGACGTAGTTTCGCTCGATCAAATTTTCGTGCGAATACCACGCGCGCACGGCGTCTCCGCGTCTAGGCACATCAAAGCCCTCTTTTGAGGTGATGTTGTTGTCTCTTATCACGGCTTGGTTGCACTCTGATAGCTCGATGCCGAAAAGCACGTCTTTAAAGCGGCTTTTTTCTACCAAAAGATTATTGCCTTTTAGGCAGCTAACGCCCGCGTCTAGCTCCATCTGGCTCGTGCCGCTGCCTTCGATGTTTAAATTTATGAGCTTAACGTTTTTTGCCGTTACTTTTATCACGCTTGATTTACGGTCGCCTCGTATCACGGCGCCATCGCCTTTGCCTATTATCGTTAGCGGTTTATCTACGATTATATTTCCCTCGTAAAGGCCGTCGTTTAGGCGCAGCGTGTCGCCCGGTTCCGCAGCGTTTATAGCGTCTTGCAGCGGACCGGCGAAGGCCGTCAAATTTAGCGCGCAAAAGAGTAAAAGCTTAAATTTCATTTCGCGTCTTTGAGCTCTTTTTTCTTTGAAAATACGGCTAGGATACAAAGCGCGCTCATAGCCATCATCACCCAAAATCCTATGCTAGGATACGAGTGTGTCGTAAACTGCGCGACCTTACCGTCGCCAAGCACGGTCGGCATAAACGGTTTTATCTTAAACGCGCCCCACTCTTGCATATTGTGCCCGTACCAATAAAGCCAGCCCGCAAACGCGCCCATAAAAAGCAGCGGAGCGATGGTCGGAAGCACCATAAGTAGGGAGTTAAATTTGCCGTCGTAGTATAAAAATGCTAGCATACAAAGCGTGGAAATAAGCAGATAATAAGGCGCAATCGCGCGCTCGACGTTGCCGCCGTGCTCCATCGGATACATGCCGATGTAGTGGTTTATGGTGTTCATCTCGTGCACGTCGCCGCCGTATCCGTCAACGTGGAAATAAACCGGGATACCGTCCGGAAAGGCATCTTTTGGATAGTTTGGCGCTTCAAGCGCGACGTACCAGATAGGAAAAGACGGCGTGCCGATCTCGGCTTTTTGCTCGATCGCTTTTTGTAGGCTGGCTTTTACGTCGTCCGGCATCAAGTGATTTTTGTACTGAAACGAGGTGTAAAGGTCGTAAATTTTATACGAATACCCTGCAATCGGCTCGCCCGCGGCGATCTTGGCTTTGGCTCCAAAAAAGCCCAGCACCGGGATCGTAAAACAAACGGTCATCAAGACTAACGCGATAATAGTGTAAATTTGATACTTCTTCATCGTTTCTCCTTTATTAAATTTAAAAAATTTTTCGCAAAACGCTTTTTAAATTTAACGTAGGAGGCTCGGGTTACGCGCGCCGAGCCTCAAATTTAGCGGACTGATTCGGACCGCTAAGCCCGAATCAAATTTGGATTACATTCCCGCGTTTTCGTCGATCCATTTTAGATATTCGATGATATCTTTGATCTCTTGGTCGCTCATGTGCTGATTAGGCATCCTGAGGTTAAAGAAATCTATCATAGATTTGACGTACTCGTCGTTGTAAAATTTAGCTGGATCTTTGATAAAGTCAAACACCCATTTCTCGCCGTTTTCGTGGCGCAAAAGAACGCCGGTTAGATCTGGGCCCGAGCTAACTTGACCGATGACGTGGCAGCCGTTGCAACCGCCTTTTAGATAGGCTTCCTCGCCTTTGGCGGCAGCCGAGCTCATAGGCGTAGCGATCTCTTTAGCGAGATTGTTTTTAGCTCTTAGGCCGACGTCCGCGGTTTTAACCATATACTGCCATACTTGGTACTCCCATAGGATCGCGCCGTTTACGTCGCCTTTTTTGTAGGCTTCGTCGGCTTTTGCTTTTACTTCAGGGATTTTGCCGTACTGATCCAGTGCGTCGGTAACTAGCTCTTTTACTTTAGGATATTTTTCGTAATGCTTCTCTTTTAGATACGTGACTACGCTTTGGATAACCTCGTCGGTAGCTTTGTTTGTAGCGATTACTTTATCGTATTCGGCTTTTAGAGCTTCCGGACTTAGGGT
>JBHRQF010000034.1:0-9414 GCA_042645325.1 Campylobacter sp.
CAAATTCCAGCGCCGTTATTTATGGGGTGCTGCGATTTAAATATCGCTCGAGCTAAGAAACAGCGCATGTCCGCCTAGCTCGTTCATCCCCACATCAAAGCTCACGCGCGTTCTAGTCGAGCTTTTCTCAAATATCATCGCCAGTTTTTGATCTTTTAGATACGGCTTAAAATCTCGCGCCTTCGCCTCTTTTTTTATCTGCAAACCCAAATTTAAAATTTCGATGATTTCGTCTTTGCTAAAATCGTTTAACGTTAAAAAGTGCCGCATTTTGCCCCCCCCCTTAAATTCCCAAATTTGCCCATAAAATTTACAAGGCGAAGTATCGTGAGATAGATTTGCTTGTTTTCTACTTCGCTACGCTTGTAGCTAAATAGAAGAAGTAAATTTCGTCCCAAGATAAGGCACGTAGCCTATCGCAGGGCGAAATTTGCGAAATCAAGCAAAGATACTCGCGAGACGAGCCGCTAGTCCCTTAAAATTTGAGCTGCTTCTTTGGCATGGTAACTGATTATCAAATCCGCCCCCGCTCTCTTAAACCCGACTAGCGTCTCCATCATCACGCGCTCGTAGTCGATGACGCCCGCAATTGCTGCGGCTTTTAGCAGAGCGTATTCGCCGCTCACGTTGTACGCGCAGATCGGCAGCCTCGTAGCCTCGCGCAGATCGCGGATGATATCTAGATACGCAAGGGCGGGCTTTACCATCAAGATATCGGCGCCTTGCGCCTCGTCCTCTAGGCTCTCGCTCACGGCCTCTAGGCGGTTTGCGGGATCCATCTGGTAGCTTTTTCTATCGCCAAAGCTCGGCGCGCTCTCGGCCACGTCGCGAAACGGCCCGTAGTATGCCGAAGCAAATTTGGTCGAATACGCCATAATCGGCAAATTTTCATATCCGCTCAAATCCAGCGCTCCGCGCAAAGTAGCGATGATGCCGTCCATCATGCCGCTTGGAGCGATCATATCGGCGCCGTTTCTAGCGTGGATCAGCGCTTGTTTAGCGGAAATTTCCAGCGTAGCGTCGTTATCGACGGTCTGGTGGACGTGATCTAGGATGCCGCAGTGACCGTGATCGGTGTACTCGCAAAAGCAAAGATCGGTTATCACGACTATATCGGGGAATTTATCCTTTATCGCTCGCAGCGCGGTCGCTATGATGCCATCGTCGCTTAGAGCGTCGCTGCCTACGCTATCTTTTAGGCTTGGGATTCCAAATAAAATAACCGCTTTTATGCCTAAATTTCGCACGATTTCGCACTCTTTTAAAATTTCTTCCAAACTCATCTGAAAGACGCCCGGCATCGAGCTTATCTCTTTTTTCACGCCCTTGCCTTCGACGACGAAAAGCGGATAGATAAAATCGCTCGCCACAACGCTAGTTTCGCGCACCATCTCTCTGATCGCGGGATTTATCCTGAGTCTTCTAAAACGTTTAAACATAATTTTCCTTTTACTTCGCTACAATTTACGCTTAGTGTAACATAATAGGAGTTAAAATTTTATGAATATCGAGCTTTCAAATACGGCGAATTTACCCTCTCGTTTCGGGATATTTGAGATAAAGGCCTTTAAGGAGGGCGAGAAGGAACATTTAGCGATTTATAAAAAACCTTTCGGCGAGGTCGTAAACATCCGCATCCACTCCGAGTGCCTAACGGGCGATGCGATCGGTAGCCTAAAATGCGACTGCCGCGACCAGCTGGAGGCCAGCCTAAAATACATCGAAGAGCACAGCGGTATGGTGATCTATCTACGCCAGGAGGGGCGAAATATCGGCCTGCTAAACAAAGTAAACGCCTACCATCTGCAAGACGAGGGCCTTGACACCATCGAGGCAAACCACCAGCTAGGCTTTAAGGCCGACGAGCGTACGTACGAGATCGTGGATTTTATCTTGAAGCACTTTGGCATCGAAAAGATAAATTTGCTAACCAATAACCCGAAAAAACTGTCGGGACTAAAGTGCGTGCAAATCGTCTCTCGCGTGCCGATCGTCATACACGCGAACAAATTTAACGAAAACTACCTGCGCGTGAAAAAAGAGCAGATGGGGCATATGCTAGATGAAAATTGACCTGCCGAGGGATTTTGACGCGCAAACGGCGAAATTTAGCGAGATTTTGGCCAAATTTAACCGCGTGCACAGCCTCACCAACTACAAAAATTTAAACGAGCAGATCGCTGATAGCATAGCTCCGCTTGAAATTTTCCCGCAAATTTGGGGCGCCAAAACGGCGATCGATGTGGGCAGCGGAGCGGGCTTTCCAGCGATATTTCTCGCGATGATTTTAAGGGAGTGCGAGTGGTATCTCTTTGAACCAAGCCCGAAAAAATCGGCGTTTCTAAGCTACGTTAAGGCCGAGCTAAATTTAACCAACATCCGCGTAAAATCTTGCAAGATCCAGGACGGCGAGCCCTTTATGGCGCAGCTCATCACTAGCCGAGCGCTGATGAAAACAAAAGATTTGCTTGGGATTTGCGACGGCTTTTTTGACGCGCAAACTCAAATTTTACTCTACAAAGGAAGCAGCGTGCAAAGCGAGCTAGAGGGGCTCAAAGCCCAAATTTACGGGCGCGGGAACCGAAATTACGTATTTATAAAGGGCGGCGATGTTATTTAAAATTTTGGCTTTTTTTGCGGTTTTAATCGCGATTTATATGATATTTTTTAAAACCCGCGTCAAAAGAGGCGTAAAAGGCGGCGCAAAAAAAGAGGACAAAGAGGCCCAAAATTTCGTCGAATGCAAAAAATGCGGCACCTTTATAGAGGCCAAAGACGCCGTAATCAGCGGCGGCGGTTATATCTGCGAAGACTGCATAAAGGATAAAAAATGAAACTGATCGGCCACGAGCTAGTGCCGTACGAGCCGCTGTTTTGGCGCGAAAACGTAGAACAAATCGAAGCGGACAAGCAAAATTTATTTAAATTTGACGCAACCGCGATAAAACGCGCGCAGGAGCTCGGCGCCCAGTTTAGCGTCGAGGCTGAAAATATAAACGAAGCCATCGTCGCAAACGCGGCCGGAGCGAAATTTATCATCGTGCCCCGCGAGCTTGCCGGCAAAGCGGCAAAGCTGGCGCAGGATTATCTGTTTGACGCTCAAATTTGCGTCGTTATCGGCGGCGAAAACGAGCTGGCCGCGCTTAGCGAGACGGGCGCGGACGCTGCGATATTTAAAACCGCCGTAATAGGCAAGGATAAACGATGATAAAATTTCCGCCGTTGTATCTAAAATTTTTAGAGGATCTCGAGGGCGAAGAGTGCGTAGACGTTTTTAACGAAGCAGGAGCGGGCGCCTATCTATACGGGCGCGCGGCTCTAGCTGAGCGAAACGAAACGTACGAAGTAGCGCTTTACGAGCCGGATTTTTATATGATAGGCCAAGACGGCGACCTTGGTTTTTTCATAAAATTAAACTCGGACGACGCGATTTATTTTAACGATCTAGGCGCGCTGGGCTCGGCTCCGATGCGCATAGCGGAGAAAGATATTTTTGCCTTTATCAAAAAGATAAAAGAGGGCGGCGAGATATTTTCGTAAAATTTATACGATCAAAGGAAGCAAATGGAACTTTTTAAAACTGCATTTTTGATGACCGTGCTGATGTTGCTTTTCGTAGCCGTGGGCGGCGCTATAGGCGGCACTAGCGGTATGATGGTCGCATTTTTAGCTGCGCTTGGGATGAACTTCTTTTCATACTTTTTCTCGGACACGCTCGTGCTAAAGCACTACCGAGCCGTGCCCGTGGACGAGGCGCACGCGACAGGACTTTATCAGATCGTACGCAAGCTTTGCGCGAAGGCAAATTTGCCGATGCCAAAGATCTACATCATCCCGGAAGCCGTTCCAAACGCCTTTGCCACGGGTCGTAACCCGAGCCACGCGGCGGTAGCCGTGACTGAAGGACTGCTAAATATACTCAACAAAGACGAGATCGAGGGCGTGCTAGCTCACGAGCTAAGCCATGTGCGCCACTACGACATCCTAACGGGCTCTATCGCGGCGGTATTTGCTGGCGCGATCGCGATACTGGCGAATTTCGCACAGTTTGGCGCGGCAAACCGTCAAGGCAAGCAAAATCCGCTAATGCTAATCGCCCTAGCCGTCATCATGCCGCTAGCTGCCACGATCATACGCATGGCGATCTCGCGGGCGCGGGAGTTTGAGGCCGACAGGGGTGCTGCGATGATAACTGGCAAGCCCCAGCACCTAGCAGGCGCGCTGCGCAAGCTCGAGGACTACGCGCGCGGACGCGTGATGGCAAACGCCGACGAACAAAGCGCGCATATGTTTATCATCAATCCTTTTAGCGGCGTAAAAAGCGCTCTGGGCTCGCTGTTTCGCACGCATCCAAGTACCCAAGACCGCATCGCCGCGCTAGAAAATTTACGCTCGCAATCAGGTGGCGAAAACGGCGTGAAAGGGTATTTTAGAAAGTAAATTTGACGGGCAATTTAAGCCCTCGTCTTAACGTCAAATTTAAGCAAAACGGCTTGGCTTCAGGTTTTAAGTTAAAGCCGAATTTAACTCCGCGCCGCGTCAAATTTGACCGTCCGCGTCAAAGTAAATTTATCAAAAAGGCAAAACATGAAAATAGCCGTAAACGGCGCGAGCGGATTTATCGGCGGCGAACTGTGCCGCTTTTTTAGAGCCCAGGGGTACGAGGTCGTAGCTATCCCAAGGGCCGCCTACGCCGACAAAGACGCACTCAACAACCTCGCTAGCGGCTGCGACGCGGTTATAAATTTAGCCGGCGCCTCTATCGCCGCAAGGTGGAGCGAGGCCTATAAAAAGCAGCTCCGCGCAAGCAGGATGGAGACTACGCGCACGCTGGTTTGCGCTATAAACGAGCTAGAAAATCCGCCCTTTTTCATTAGCGCTTCGGCTGTGGGCATCTACGAAAACGGCCTTGGTCACGACGAGAGCTCGGTCAAATTTGACCGCGGATTTTTAGGCGAGCTAGCATGCGAGTGGGAGAGCGAAGCTGCTAAGGCACGGACGCAAACGGCGATATTTCGCCTAGGCGTGGTGCTGGGGCGAGGCGGCGCGCTGGCTAAGATGTTGCCCGCATTTAGGCTCGGTCTTGGCGGCAAGATCGGTAGCGGCGAGCAGGCCTTTTGCTGGATTCACATCGCTGATTTACTAGAGGCATTTAAATTTACCTTACAAAACCGTCAAAACGGCGTTTTTAATCTCGTTTCGCCGACTCCTAGCACCAACGGCGAATTTACTAAAATTTTAGGCGAGGTTTTGGGGCGACCGACGTTTTTTAAAGTACCTAAATTTGCGTTAAATTTGATGCTGGGCGAGGGGTCAAGCGTACTGCTTGAAGGCGCAAAGGTTTATCCGCAGGCCTTGATCAAAAGCGGATTTAGCTTTAAATTTAGCGATCTAAAAACCGCGCTTCGGGATATTTTGAAGTAAATTTGAGAATTGGCGGAATACAAATTCTCATGGCGGCAAATTTACGCCGCTACGAAATTCTAGCCACATAGAGTCCCGTCCATTTTTATCGCAAATCCGAATTTTTTAAAAACGCCGACGTAGAGGCATAAGAGCAAATACGATAACGCCCTAAAACATAAAATGCTTTGCCCGCTGATATGGCGGGCTATAAATGTAAACAAAATTTAGCAAACCTGACGCTTAGGCAAAATTCGGCGCAAATTTGAATCAGACAGCAAATTTGCACTTTTGAAGATAGCAAACTAAGCTCATAAATTTGGAAAGCTAGCTTTGGTCGGTAGTTCTGCGCGCAGAGCTTGCTACATGTGAGCTCAAGCGCACTTGCGAGAAGTTTTACTCAAACCGCCTTGAGATATTGGGTGAAAGTTTCGTCAAAACGTCGTAGCTAATCGTACCGAAAAAGTCCGCCCAAAGGCGCGCGTCGTCAAATACGCAAATTTTATCGCCCGCATCTTCGCAGCAAAAGCTATCCATCGACATTTTACCGAGCAACCGCTGTCCACCGGCAGTCTTTAGCTCGCCCTCGCCCGCGTAGCGCAGCAGTCCGTCGCCGTAGCCTAGGTCGTAAACGGCGATTTGCATATCCTCGCTCGCGCAAAATTTAGCGCCGTAGCCAGCGCATTGTCCTTTTTTTAGCACCCTACCGCTAACCTTATGCGCCCAAAGCGACGCCACGCGCTTTAGCCCCAAGCTCTCGTCAAACTGCGCGTAGCCGTAGGCTGCGATGCCCACGCGCACGCACTCGTCGGCTAGCTCGCCAAAACGCTCGGTCGCGGCAGAGTTGTGCGAGTGAAAGACCAAACCGTCGCCGCAAATTTCGCGCGCTACGGCTTTTGCCGCGGCGAAATTTTGCCTCTGCACGAAATAATCGCTACTAAGCTCTTCAGCGCTTCTAAAGTGCGTAAATGCGCCGCAAATTTGCAGTCCGTGCGCCAAGGCCGCATCGCACGCCGCGCGCACTTCGCACGTAGCGACGCCGTTTCGGTGCATGAGCGTATCGACGGCGATATGCACGCGCGCGCCTTTTTTAAATTTATCAATCAGCGAAATGTCGTTTACCGCGTAGATAAATCGCTCGCTCTCACCTCCGTGCGGGATGTGCGAAAGGATGAGAATGTGCTCGAAAAAGGGCTCCAACTCGCGCGCCTCGACTTCGTTTTTGACCGCGCAAAATTTGATGCCGTAGCTTGCTGCCTCGCGCCCCACAAGCGCCGCTCCATGCCCGTAGGCATTGTCTTTTAGCACCAAAATCACGCGATCTTTGCCGCCGGCTTTGGCGCAAATTTTGGTTAGATTATGGATGTAGGCGGATCTGTTTAAAACGAGTTCAGACATTGAATTTTACGCCAAACGCCTCATAAACGTTAGGAAGCAGCTTCCTAATACTATAATCGTAAGAGTAAAATTTAGCGTAAAGCGCCTTAAGATCGGCCTCTTTAACCGCTGCAAAGTCAAACACATCCGTGCCCGCAACCTTTGGCACTTGGCGGTCTAGCTCGGCGAAAAACTCGCCCCTAGCCTTTAAAATTTCCTCGATCTGATTTTTTACAACTTCGCTTTTTTCTTGCATTTACTTCTCCGTTAAGATTTTAAATTTATCTTTATCTAGCCGCACGTAGAGCTCTTTTTGCCCCTTAAATTCGTGACTAGGCGCAGTATAATCCTCGTCAAAAACCACTCTAAAAAGATTTTGCCCTTTGATGTTAGGATAAGGAGTCACGCTAAAATTTGAAGCTTTTATGCTCTTTTTTTCGTTTAGCGCGAAAATTCTCTTTTTATTTTCGGCAAATTTGGCTCTCGTTAGCGCATTTTTGCCGTCTATTTTTACAAATTCGTCCGCGTAAAAGCCGAGGTAAATTTTAGTTTCGTTATCTCGCCACGCCTGCAGCCACTCGTGCAGATGCGCCAGAACGCGCGCGACGTCGTCTTTGCTAGCGTCTACCTTCTGGCTTTCGCTGATTATCACGACGCCCTCGCTGCCGATCAGTTGGCCGAATTTCACCAGCGCATCGTTGTTAAACGCCACGCAGCCGCGCGTTTTTACTTCATCCTCGCGCTTGCCTTTCATCGGCAGACCGTGTATCCAGATGCCTCCGCCCGTTTTTTGAGCGGCTTTGTCGTGAGCGTTTGGATACGATAGCGACATCGCAAGCGGTCCGTAAAAAGGATCGGGCGGCGTAAATTTGTCCGTGATGTCGTAAACTCCGACCGGCGTTTTTAGGTCGCCTTCTTTAAATTTATCCCCGCTTTTGCCCGTTATCACGCTTTGCGAAAAAATTTGCTCCAGCGCGCCGCCCGCATACTCGAAGCTTTGCAGGGTTTTTTGCGCTTTATTTACGACGATGATTTTGGTCTTAGCCTCGTAGTAGCCGTATCTAACGTCGGCTGCGCCTAGCTTTTCCAGCCAGTATTTAGCATCCCTCAAATTTTCGTCCGCTAGAGTCTTGGCGGCTAAAATTTGAGAAAAAAGGATAGAAGAAATAAGTAAGCCGAGTAGTTTTTTCAAAATTTTCCTAACGTTGCGTAATTTCGTAATAAAGGTCGCAATTATATTACATTTTCTCTTAATTTTTAAAAAAATGCTCGTTTTTGTGTTACAATATCCGCTATCAAAATCTAATTAACAAGGATGCAAAAATGAAAAGCAAATTTTTAGCTTTATCGCTGTTAGTCGCCTCTTTGGGCTTTGCAAACGCCGCAGATATCGAGATCTCAGATATCTACGCTAAAGCCACTCCTCCGGGCGCTAAAAATACGGCCCTGTTTTTTAACGTAAAAAACAACACCGATAAACCGGTAAAACTAATCGGCGCTAGTTCTCCCGCAGCCGCTACGGGCGAGATACATACACACAAAGAAGTAGACGGTATGAAAAAGATGGTGCAAATAGATAGTATCGAGGTAGCGCCGGAAAGTACCGTGAGCCTAAAGCCTGGCGGGCTGCACGTAATGCTAATGGATATCAAAGCTCCGATCAAAGAGGGCGACAAACTAGATGCTACGCTAGAGTTTGACAACGGACAAAAACTAGAGCTAAAAGACATCGTCGCAAAGCCGGTCGTAGCTAAAAAAGACGGCGAACACGGACACGATCACGGCGGACACCACAAACATTAATGAAAAAATTTCTCATTATTTTAGTCCTTCTAGTCGGCGTTTTGGGTACTTCGGCGTACCTGTTTTTTAAACCGCAAGCGCAAGAGGACTTTTTGAGCGCAGAGGACGTGGGGGCAAATTTAACCCCGCTTCCTTGCGATATGAACGCCGAGCACTCCTGCGGCGTAGAGTTTCGCGGCAAGACGGTTAAATTTAGCCTCTCACCAAAGCCCGTTTACACGATGCAGCCGACGATCGTGCGTATCGAGGGGCTAGAAGGATTCAAAAACCCGAGCCTTGAGATCCACGGCGTAAATATGGACATGGGCGTCATCAAGGCCGAAGTCGAAAAACGCGACAACGCCTACGTCTCAAACATCGTGCTAAGCGCGTGCCTGATAAACATCATGAGGTACCGTTTCGAGGTGCTTGAAAACGGCAAAAAGAGCGGACTTTATATAGATTTCGACTTGCATCAATAGACGCAAATTTCACTAGAAAGGGCGGATGATGAAAAAGCTTCTTATCGTAGTTATACTGTTTTTAACGGTTCTTGGCGCAGGTTATCTCGCACTCTACTCAAACAAATACGATTTTATAGGCCAAGGCGCAAACGGCGCGGTGAGCCTAAAGAGCTTTGAGGGTAAAAATAAGGTTATCTACTTCGGCTACACCACCTGCCCAGACGTCTGCCCTGCGACTCTAGGTATCCTTTCGGGCGTTTTAAACGAACTTAAACGAGACGACATCGTCGTGATTTTCGTCACCCTCGATCCGGAGCGCGACGAGGCTAAAAACGTCGACGAGTATGCGAAGTATTTTTATCCGAATTCTTACGGCATAGTGTTAGAC
>JBHRQF010000035.1:0-9404 GCA_042645325.1 Campylobacter sp.
AATCCCGTGTTCAAATATCCGTAAATTTAGCTATTTATTTGCAAACCAAATCCGTTAAATTTCTAAAATATTTCTCCAAATTTTAGAGTAATCTGCAATGTATTATCAAAAATATTCCGTGTTTTAAGCGAAAATATAAAAGAATTAAATTAAAATGACAATCTAATCTTAATGATACAAAGGAGATAAAAATGGAATTTTTATCGTTTCTCTTTTTAGCTATAGCCGTTTTTATAGCTTGGAAAAAGCCTGAAAAAGAGGGCTTGGCGTTTGGCGCATTTGCCGTGGGGACGGCGATTTGCTTTATCATGTTTTTCATCGCCAGCTGGACGTCCCTGCTGCCTTATGCGGCGTATTAGGAGGGCTAAATGAGTTTTTTTAACGAGAAAAATTTCGACTTCGTCATGGCCACCGCGGTCTTGCTCGTGCTTGCTATTCCAGTCGGTATCGCAAACATCTATCTTGGCTACGTCATCGGCGAGGGACCTTGCACGCTTTGCTGGTGGGAGCGCATCGGTATGGTCGTAGTCGGCGTCGCGGGTATCTTGATACTGCGCTACGGGCTAAAGGCGCGCTACATAGCCGCCGTGCTTTTCGGCGCTGCGTATGGCATTTTTATGACGCTAAGGCACGCGAGTTTTAGCTTGTATAGAGACGTAGGCATGGGCTTTGGCGGCGATATATTCGGCGCGCACACCTATACGTGGGGCATTTTGGTGTACTGGGTCGTGGTCGTAGCGATGGGGCTGATGATGCTTTTTGCTAAAGACAAGGTCGTCTCGTACGATATCTCGCGCTCTGACACTAGGATCAAGCCTCTTAGCGCGTATTCAAAATTTGTGATCGCATTAAGCCTATTTGTGATCCTATCAAACGCCGTTCAGGCGCTCATCTCAGCAGGGATCCCGCATATAGCGGCAAGGGAGATCCTGAGCGCATCAGTCTAAATAATACTTGGACTTCAGGCGTTTGGAAAAGGTTTGAAAAGCCGTTTTCATTTGTCGGCGCAAACGTCGTTGAGGATCCGTTTATAGCGGGCGAGCCTAAAGAGATAAGCGTCAAATTTAACTCTGATCCAAGCGCTGGCGCGTTTGTTGACGTAAAGCCCGCGCTTAGCGTGAAAAACAGCTTCCCGCTTCCTTTTGAAACAAAAGGGATTTTTGGCAAAGGCGTAACGAGCGGACTTGCATACAACGCTAAAAACGATACTTTTGGCATCTCAAACACCGAAGGCGGAGTTTATTTTACGGATGCGAATTTTAAAGAGATCGCTCACGTTATCATCGACAAGCCAAACGGCCGCAATATCAAAAAGGCCGTCGCATCGACATTTGTCGGCGATATGCTGGTGACTACGGGCTTTAACAAAACAACCTTCGCCGTTAAACCTGCCCAAAATGTGGACGCGTATCACGAGTGGAGATATTTTAGAGAGAGTAGCGGCGGACTTGAGTCTGCGTGGAAATTTGACCGCCCGGCGCTTTTAACGATAAGAGCGAAAAAACAGTACGTCCTAACGCTCGCAAAAGACCCGCAGAGTACCTATATGTACATGATCACGGTGCCAAACGAGCGCGCTAAGAACTTGATCCTTATTAAAGTAGACAGCAAAGACAAGATGCTAAGCGGCGAAACTATCGTGACCTCAGCCCTCGCGCTAAAAGATAAACGCGATCTAAAAGACTACTACATAACGGCCAGCGATATCGCGGGCGGTAAATTTTTGGCCTACTCCAAAAACTACAACACCTTGCTCGTGATCGATCTTGCCGACGCAAAAGTGATAGACGCCTACGCGATGCCGCAAATCGGCGATATATCTGGACTAGCGATAAAGGGCGGCAGTATCTACGCTCTAGCACATAAAGACGGCAAAGTAAACGTCGTAGAGCTAAATAATCCTCTGGGCGAGTAAATTTAGCCCCGACCAAGGCAAATTTGTCCGTTTCGCGCGGGCGAATTTTGTAAAGTCAGCCTTTTGTGCTGGCTACTAAATTTCTTTTAATTTACCTAACCGCTCTATAATTTCAAAAATTTAACAAAGGAGATATGATGAACTATCTTGAAATTTTAAAATTTCGTCACGCTTGCAAAATTTTTGACGAGAGCAAAAAGATCAGCGCTGGCGAGTTTGACTTTATCCTAGAAGCTGGCAGACTAAGCCCAAGCTCGACTGGCCTTGAGCAGTGGGACTTTGTAGTCGTGCAAAACAAGGAGCTTAGAGAAAAAATCAAAGCCGTTTCGTGGAACCAAGTGCAAATCACCTCTTGCTCACATTTGCTGGTTATCCTTGCTAAAGTCGCTGAGGTAAAAAGCGTTGGCGAATATGTGGAAAAAATGATCGACCGCCGCGGAGACAAGGCACCCGAGATGATCGCCGCTAGGAAGAAATTTTACGGCGATTTTTTAGAGGGACGCTTTCATCGCGATGACGAGCTAGTTTTTCACTGGTCGAGCAAGCAGTGCTACATCGCGGCGGCAAATATGATGACTGCGGCGGCGAGTCTTGGCATCGACAGCTGCCCTATCGAGGGCTTTGACGAGGCGGCGTTAAATAAAATTTTAGGCCTTGACACGAGCAAACAACGCGTGAGTCTTATGGTGCCGTTTGGCTACCGCGTAAAACCGCAACCGAAAAGATACCGCCGCGAACTAAGCGACATCGTGAAGTGGATTTATTAAATTTAGCGGCTACGTAAATTTGAAATTTGACACGGCTGACGCGAGCTTTACGCGGTTTTGACACCGGCTAGATTTTAAATTCGAGTTTTGCTACTCAAATTTGACGCAAATTTAAATTTGCCTAGACGGCGAAAATAAAAAACGAACCGATAAAATCTACGTCGGCATAGAGCGTGTGTGTCGCAGACGAACGGTCTGTCTATATGTTTATAGCTATTTTGACGATTTTAGCGGCAAAGCTTTTCGGAAAACTGCCGTATGGCAAGCCGTCCGTGCTATCTGGGCCGGCCTGTAGTAAAACGCGGACGGCGCTAGGAGCGGGATAATCGTTTGAGGCAAAAAGACGGCCGAGCGATTGTTTAGTGCGATATTTTATCTTTTACGAGAGAGTATTTGACCACGCTGCATGATGGAAAGTAGTACGAGCTAATTAAAACGCGCCAGTATTTATTTTGCAAGCGGTTCGGCAGATTTGTTCAAATTTAAGGCGCAAAAAACTGCGAAAATTCAAATTTTAAGAATTTCCGACCGAGCAAATTTAGCCAAACTCAAATTTGACTAAAAATTATCGCTCTGCCCGTTTAGCAGCTTATCCACGACGTAGACGGCGATCTTTTTAGCGCCGTTCATGCTGATGTGCATGCCGTCGTCCTTGCGTAGCGGCTTTTTGTCGGCACCCTCTTTTATATACTTGCCGTTATCGCAGATCGCGCCGCTGATATCTATGTAGCGCGCACCGTATTTTTGCGCCGAGTTCTTGTATATCAGGTTTAGTGCCTTCATTTTTTTGTCGAATTTCTCGCTTTTCATACACGGCACTCCCAGCCATACGACCTGCGCGCCGTGCTGCCCTGCGATCTCGTAGATCTCGGCGATCCTGCCCTCATAGGCTTCGCGCCACGCGTCGGTGCCAAAGTCCAGCGCCTGCTCGTCAAAGGTGTAGCTATAAGCGTCATTTGCGCCAAAAAGTGCGAATATCAGCAGATTTTGCGGGCGTTTTTCTAAGCTTGCTAGCGCCGTCTTTAGCTCCTCGCTCCAGTCGTAAAATTTCTTATTCGTTAGCCCAGTGCTTGCTTTTGCCATATTTTTGATTGAGATTTTGCTCGTTTTTAGTGCGTTTTCAAAGCCCCAGCCAAAGCCTTGCATTATGGAGTCGCCTATCAAAATGACGCCTAAATTTTCATTTAGCTCGATATCAAAAGTCGTGGATTTGTTTGTTTTATTTGGAGTGCTCGGCGTTAAATTTGACGCTATCGAGCCGTTTTTATGTAAATTTAAAGCGGTTTTAGCGGGAGAAATTTGAGCGGTTTGCGCAGTTAAATTTGCCTCTT
This sequence comes from Campylobacter sp., assembly GCA_042645325.1. Taxonomy (GTDB): domain Bacteria; phylum Campylobacterota; class Campylobacteria; order Campylobacterales; family Campylobacteraceae; genus Campylobacter_A. The sequence continues at coordinate 4,014 of JBHRQF010000035.1, forward strand.
TTACCGCGCCGATACTAGGCGTTAAATTTTGCGTATTTTGAACGTTTAAATTTGCTGGTTCGATTTGCGAGGCGGTTAAATTTTGCTCTATTTTGGCGCTTGTTGCAGTCTGCTTTTTATCGTCCGAAAAAGTGCCAGTAAGTTTATCTATGGCCGATTTTGTGCTCTGCAAGCCATCCTCGGCCGCGCTTATAAATTTATCGCTCAGCGCCATCGCGCGCTCGTCCGTGATGAAAAAATCCTTTTGATATTTGGCTTCGTAGTAGTTTGACAGCGGTCGCAAAAATAGCGCAATTAGCGTAAAAAACGCGATAAATACCCCAAAAAACGCTCTCATTAAAATCCTTGATATATAAAGTTTGGCATGCCTGACGGCATCAAAAAGTAAATAATTATCCCAAAAATCGCCAAAAAAACGGCTGAAAAAATAACGTTTATACTTGCGAAAAATTTGACCAAAATCGGATAAACGTCAAGCGCGGCGTATAAAAATACGAACACAAAAACGCCAGCAAATAGCGTGCAAATGGCAAGAAGCTCGTCGCCCGAGTTTCTAAAAATAGCCCCGATGTAGCGCACCGCCCCCTCAAAATCCATCGTGAAAAATACCCAAACCATACTCACGAAAATAAACGTAAAATATCGTCCAAGCATAGCCGAATTTAGCCATTTGCGCTCGCTGGTTAAATTTAAAAACACGACGCCAAGGCCGTGGATGAGCCCCCAGAGTAAAAAGCTAAGCCCCGCGCCGTGCCAGACGCCCGAGATCGCAAAAACTAGCATCACGTTTAGCTGTGTTTGTGCCGCCGTGCCGCGACTGCCTCCGAGCGGAAAATATATGCACTCTTTAAAAAAATTCATGAGGCTAATATGCCAATTTTGCCAGAAAATTTTTAAATTTCGCGCCGTAAAAGGGCGGTTGAAGTTTTGCGGCAAAACAAAACCGCACATGAGTCCTAGTGTCGTCACGAAGTCCACGTAGCCGCTAAAATCGGCGTAAAGCAGCACGCTGTAGCCAAAAAGTGCTCCTAAAAGCTGCGAAGCGGGTAGGGTGGGCGCGGCAAAAACGGGATTAACTATCTCAAAAAGATGGTTTGCGACGATGAGTTTTTTAAATAGCGCGGAGCATAAAAGCGCGAATATGGCGGGGCTGGCGCGAAAAACTTTGGGAGAGTTTAACGCCTCGAAAAATGGCTTTGGCCGTAAAATCGGGCCCGAAATAATCGTGGCAAAAAAGCTAAGAAAAATCAGCGTATCAAGATAGCTAGGCGCCTCTAGCTCTCCTTCTCGCACGGCTTTTAGTAGCAAAATGCTCATAAACGAATAAAACGAAATGCCAAGCGGAAGCGCGATGGTTTCGAGCCTCATGACGCCAAATTTGATCGTGAAATAGCCGCCGTATTTAAAAAACGCAAGAGCGCAAAGCACGAAAATAACGCCCGCGGCAAACGGGAGCGCTGAGTCCTTGTTCTCGCTCGCCCTGGCAAAAAGAAAAATCGCCGTGCTAAAGATAAAATTTATGGTTAGAAACTTAATCCCGAACGAGGCTAAAAATAGGTATGAAAAGGCGAGTAAAACGATTTTTTGTAGGTGCGGGCGCGTGTTTAAAAAATAATAAATCGGCCAAAAAATAAAAAAGCACAAGCCAAATTCTATGGAAAAAAGATTCATATCCCGCCTAAATTTTTGCGTAATTATATAAAAAATTATTTTGGGTTAGGTTAAATTTGCGTTTGTCAGGAATTTAAAATTTGACTTGCGGTTTTGCTTGCGAGTGTTTTAAATTCGGCATCAAATTTGGGGCTTAAATTTGAGTTTAAAACGGCTCAAATTCTCGTCCAAATTTGAGCCGCAAAACGCTCGCCGCCTTGCGTAAATTTGACGGAAATTTAAAGCCGCTCTATCGCCGCAAGTACGTTTACGGCGTCGTTTGCGGGCTCGGCCACGTCGTTAAATTTTTTTACGACTTCGCCGTTTTTTATGATCAGGGTTTGGCGGCGGTAAAATTTCTTGCCGTCGTTTGTCGTAAAGGTTTGCAAATTTAGCGGTGATTCTAGCTCGAAGTTCTCATCGCTCAAAAATATAAAATTTGCGCCTACGCTTTGTTTAAATTCGTTCATCTTTTCTATGCTTTGAGAACCGACGGCTATTAGCGTAAAGCCCGCAGATTCTAGCTTTGCAAGGTTTTCTTGATAGGCTTTACACTGAAGCGTGCAGCCCGTTAGCCCCTTTAAATCCTTTAAATTTTCAGGCAAAAACTTCCCGCTCTCGCCCATTTTTGGATATGTAAAAACTATGCAGTTTTTGCCGCCTATTAGCTCGTCAAATTTGACCGGATTGCCGTTTATATCTTTCATTGCGTCCTCTTTGCGTGTGAATTGTTGAAAAAATAGACTAAAAATAGCACCGCAAAGCTTATAAACAGCATAATCGCCGAATAAACGTGCGCCTTAGTATAGTCCATGAGCTCGACGGCCTCGTAGATGGCGATGCTGGCGACTTTGGTTTTGTCTCCGACGCTACCGCCTATCATCAGCACGACGCCAAACTCGCCCAAGGTATGCGCAAAACTCACTATGAGAGCGGTTAAAAGCGAGGGTTTGATGTTTGGCAGAGCGACTCTAAAAAGCGTCTCCCATTTGCCTTTGCCTAGCGAGTAGCTCGCCTCAAAAAGGCTCTTTGGCAGGCTCGCAAAGCCCGCCTGAAGCGGCTGAAACATAAACGGTAGCGAGTAAATGCAGCTAGCGATGATGAGGCCTGAGAAGTTAAAAACCAAGCGGATATCAAAGGTTTCTTCAAAAAATTTGCCTAAAAAGTTATAAGGCGAGAGAAAAACTAGCATGTAAAAACCCAGCACCGAAGGCGGCAACACGAGCGGCAGCGAGATCACGGCTTCTAGCACGGGTTTAAATTTAAAACTCGCGCGGCTGAGCCAAAACGCGACCGGCAACACGAGAAAAAACAGGATCGCAGTCGAGATAAAAGCAAGCTTTAGCGAGAGGTAAAACGGCGTAAAATCGATATTCATCTCGGCTCGCTTTGCGCGTAAATATCGGCGTTTCGCTCGTTAAATTTGTCTGATTTCGCGCCGTAAAATTCGTCGTTTTCGCTACCGTTTTTTCGCAAATTTAGCCCAAATGCCTTAGCGCTTATCGACGCTTCGTCGCCCGCTTTTAAATTTGCAGCTTCCGCGGCGCTTAGCGCTACTTCGCAAAGCTGCCCACCGACGGAAACGACCGCTACATAGATGGCGTCGCGCTTTGAGATCTCTAAAATTTTTGCCGGCAGGCTAAATTTCTGCGAGCCTCTGTGGCTCAAAAATATCTCGCCTGGGCCGCCTTCTTGCGCGATTTTGCCTCCGTCAAGCACGAAGACTTTGGACGCGAGTTTGTAGATCTCCGCGATGTCGTGACTAACCAAAATCGTTGTCATATCAAACTCGGCGTGCACCTTAGAAAGGTAGTCTTGCAGCTTTTCGCGCATGGCGTTATCAAGCGCGGAGAGCGGCTCGTCGAGTAGCAAAATTTCTGGCTTTCGCATGAGAGCGCGGGCTAGGGCGGCGCGCTGCTTTTGACCGCCCGAGAGCTGCGAGATAGCGGCGTTTTCCAGCGAGCTCATCTCGACTAGTTCTAGAAGTTTGCGGGCTAAATTTAGGTCGTTATTCGCAAAAAGCAGATTTTTCATCACGTTCATATTTGGAAAAAGCGCGTAGTCTTGAAATAAAAATCCGATATTTCGGCTTTGCGGCGGTGTGAAGTTTTTACCGTCAAAAAGCGTCTGGCCGCCCGCTTTTATCGTTCCGCTATCAGGCGTTTCAAAGCCAGCGATTAGGCGCAAAAGCGTTGTTTTGCCGCTGCCGCTTTTGCCGCACAAGGCGACGAATTCGCCCTTTTTTACGTTCAAATTTACGTCTAGATCAAATTTCCCGTTTGCGCCGTTTAGGCTTTTTATACAGTTTAGTTCTATCATGCGATGTAGAGCGAGGTTGCCTTGACGTAGGCGTAAATTTGATCGCCCGGCGCTAAATTTAGCCGCTTTAGCGATGATGTCGAGATGATGCTTTCAAACTCAAATTTGCCCGCGTTTAGATGCAGCGAGCTCGTGATTTGCCCTTTTTGGATGTCTGAAATCTCGGCTTTTATCTCGTTTGAGACCGAGCAGTTTAAAAGCGGGGAAGTAGCGACGAATACGTCCGAGCTTTTAAAATTTAGCCAAACTTCGTCGCCGATTTTTAAATTTTGCAGATTTTCCAAAGAGAGCATTTTTAGGCTTAAATTTTCGGCGCTAAACTCAAAAACGCTAACGCCGCCCGTTTGCTCTATCGCCGAAATTTTAGCCTTTATCACGGGACGACATATCCGAATTTTCTAAAGATTTCCTTCGCGCGGTCGCTTCTGATGAAGTCGTAGAAAGCTTTTGCTTCAGGATTGTTTTCGCCGTGTTTTAGGATAACCATGCCTTGGTCGATCGGGGTGTAGAGCGCAGGATCGATGAGGATAAAGTTTTTGCCCTCTTTGTATTCGGCCATTTTTTTATCGTACATAGCAGAAGCCGCGATAAATCCGATGTCAGCAGCGCTTAGAGCTTGGCTTAGAGCCTCGCCGATAGATTTTGCTAGGATGACGTTTTTCTCGACTTTATCGTAGATGCCCGCTTTTTTTAGAGCTTCGATGCTAGCTTTGCCGTACGGAGCGGTTTCAGGATTTGCGATCGCGATGGCTTTTAGACCTTCAACCGCGTTTATGCCTTTAGCTAGATCGATATCTCTGATCGTAAATAGCGCAAGCGCGCCCTGAGCGTATACTACGGGCTGGGTTACGGCAAATTTAGTATCGTATAGGTCCTGGACGAATTTCATATTCGCAGCCATGAAAACGTCCGCCGGAGCGCCGTTTTTGACCTGCGTAGATAGCGCGCCGCTAGCTCCTAGAGTGACGGTTACTTTGGTGTCCGGATTTGATTTGGCAAACTCCGCTTTTAGCTCGTCAAACGCGTATGTGACGTTTGCCGCGGCAAATACGTTGATCTCGCCCGCGTTTAGGTTAAAAGCCGCGATGGCCGCGACGACTAACGAAAAAAATGTTTTTTTCATTTTTTATACTCCTACTATGATTTGACTTGCTTTGATTATAGCGGTGAGCTCGTCGCCCACGCCGATGCGCATTTGCATCGCGCTTTCTTTGGTAATGATAGAGGTTAGCGTCTGATGGTTGCTGATTTCTAACACGATTTCGGCATTTACGGAGCCGATCTTAGCCTCGATAACGCGTCCTTTTAGTAAATTTGCCGCGCTTAGTTTTAGATTTTCCTCTTTTGCGAGCATTACGCTTGGAGCTTTAAAGATAAATACGACCTTTTTGCCGACTTTTAAATTTAGATTTTTTTCAGACT